>CALMIT010000199.1 GCA_937864255.1 uncultured Saprospiraceae bacterium | reverse complement strand
GCCCATTTTCAGTTTGCCGATTTACCCGCTTTTATGGATTTCTATGAAACCTATCAAATGCTGGCGGGTAGCCCGGAAGCACAGCATAGCTCCATCAATGAATCCCTCGACTACCTGTTCGTTGAGCATTTTTCCAGGAGCCCCGCCCTGACCTTTGATTTCATCGAACACTTTTTGAAAAGTGGTAATCCGGTTTGGCAGCATCCCAATTTTTTAACCAAGACCATCGCCACCTCCAATCCGGACGATGCCAAGAAACTGCTTCGTTTGTTCCAGCAATACGAATTCGACAATAAAGGAAGTTGGCCATTTTGGTTTTTAGAAAATGTACCGAAAGCATGGATTGATAAAGAATATTACGACACCATGATGGGATATTTAAAGAGTTGTCCTACCCCGCTCCACTTCCTCGACCTCGGTTTTTTGGAGAAGTTCAAAACGCAAAACCCAAAAGTATTTCGAGATTTTTTGCAAATAGTATCCAGCAAATCGAGGCAGGACAAAGGCACTTACAGCTTGTGGTACGATTTCTTTGAAAAGCTATTGCACCATTTTGAGGATGCCGATTTGCCCATGTTGAAACAAGTCTATTTTACTTGCGAACAACAGGGCAGGCATTTCGATTATGCCAGAAAGGGGTTTCTTGAATTGGCAAAACGGGATATTAATTTTGTATTCGAATACTTCCAGCATTTTATTGAAAACTCCGACCCGTGGCGAGGGGGTAATGAGCATAAGAAATTCGGTCTGCTTTGGGAACTTGACAATGCCGAAGGGCTCATTGAAAATATTCTGGTGAAAATTGCGAAATGGGAAAAACCCATAAATGGGAACGAGTTGTTTCTGGGTTATCCTGCTTTGGAAAAATCTCGTATTGAGTCATTTTTGCTTTCCCTCATCTCTGAATACGCCCATGACCTCCCAATGACTCAAATGCTGTTTAATGTCATTCGAAGCTCGTTTCATAGCATCTATGAAAAAGCTTTCCTCAGACTAATTGAAGTCAATACGGACGTGGAATTTTTCAAAGAAATCCATTGGGGAGATGGCATTAAAATGCGGGTTGTAAAATGGGGCAATTCAATATGGGGCGATGAAGAAGCAGAGCGGTGGAGGGGCATTTTGGAATTTCTAAAAAAGGCTAAAAACCCCTCAAGCGTGATTAGGCACAGGGCTTTTGTCAGCGAACAAATCGCACATGCCGAAGAACGGGCACAAAAGGAACGCAGAGCAAATTTCCAGAATGATTTCTAAAACTTTCAAAAACAAAAGCGCCCACCAAAAATGGCGGGCGCTTTTGTTTTTGAAATCGTATCAAGCCTACCCTCCGAAGTCGTCGAAGGCAATATTTTCTTCCGGTACGCCGAGTTTGTCAAGTGTGGTAAGCACGGATTGATTCATCATCGGCGGGCCGCAGAAGTAGTATTCCACTTCCTCCGGTTCCGGGTGATTTTTCAGATATTGCTCGTACAACACCGGCATGATGAAGCCTACAAAGCCGTCACCTGTTGTGTCGTTGATGTCTTTTTTAGGCGTCCAGTTATCTTCCGGCAGCGGGTTGTCCAGGGCGATGTAAAATTTGAAATTCGGAAATTCCTTTTCTATCGCTCTGAAATCGTCCACGTAAAACAACTCGCGGCGGGTTCGTCCGCCGTACCAGTAAGACACTTTGCGGTCGGTGGTTTTTAATGTATGAAACAGGTGGAAAAGGTGCGAACGCAGGGGCGCCATACCCGCGCCACCGCCAATATACACCATTTCTTTTTTGGTCGGTTTGATGAAAAATTCGCCGTAAGGCCCGGAAATCACCACTTTGTCGCCCGGTTTTTGTGCAAAAACGTAAGAAGAGCAAATACCCGGATTTACGTCCATCCAACCGTTTTTGGCTCTGTCCCAGGGCGGCGTGGCGATACGGATATTCAGCATCACGATGTTACCTTCTGCCGGGTGATTCGCCATTGAGTAGGCGCGGAAAATCGGCTCGTCGTTTTTCATTTTCAAGTCCCACAATTTGAACTTGTCCCACTCCGACTGAAATTCGTCGGGCTTCTTACCCATGCGCGGGTGAGAAGTGATATCTATGGTTTTGTAGTCCACTTCTACTTCCGGCACGTCTATCTGAATGTAGCCGCCGGCTTCAAATTCAAGCTCTTCGCCCGGAGGCAGTTTCACCACAAATTCTTTGATAAAAGAAGCCACGTTGTAGTTGGAAACCACTTCGCATTCCCACTTTTTGATACCAAAAACTTCTTCCGGCACGCGGATTTTCATATCCTGGCGCACTTTCACCTGGCAGGCGAGACGCTGGTGTTCCGCCACGTCTTTGCGCGTGAGGTGGTTCAATTCGGTAGGCAATACGTCGCCGCCGCCATCGTCCACCCAGCATTTGCACATCGCGCAAGTACCGCCGCCGCCGCAGGCAGAAGGCAGAAAAACGCTTTTGGAAGAAAGCGCCGACAGCAGCGAACTACCCGGCGACACGGTAATCGGATTACTTTCGTCGCCATTCACGTAAATATTTACGTCGCCCTGA
>CALMIT010000198.1 GCA_937864255.1 uncultured Saprospiraceae bacterium | reverse complement strand
TTGCGCAACCGCACCTTTGTGGACTCAGTTTGCGTGCTCAAAGACAATTGTCTGGTGTTTCAAATGAACGATTCGGCGGGCGATGGCCTGTGTTGTTTTTCCGGACAGGGAGGTTTTAAAGTATATATAAACGGAGTATTAAAATACGAGGGAGGCGAATTTGCTTACACCGACAGAAGATATCTCGGATGCCCGCAAGGAGCTACCTGCGATCCGGCTTTTGACGTAAAGCCGGGCCAACATATTGCCGATATAAAACCCGCTACCTGGTACATTTTTGAACCTGTTGAAGACGGGCGATATATCATTTCTACCTGCGATACTACAAATCACTGCAACACGGCGATCTGGATATATGACCGCTGCGAAGGATTAGTCTGGGACAATTCACTGCTCGGTTCTATTTTTTTCAATGATGACTACTGCGGACAATTATCTGAAATAGCCGTGCCTTTGCAATCCGGAAAAACCTATTACATCCGCGTCGGCTCCGTTGATAATTCATGCGATGATCAGCCAATAGCCTGGCGATTGGAATACGGCGGCCCGGCTACGGGTTGCACCGATATTTTTGCCTGCAATTATAATCCGATAGCAAGGGTGGACGACGGTTCCTGCCTTTATCCGGGCGATCCGGATTGTCCGGACGGGCCAGATTTGAAAATAAATGCCAGCGGCTTTAAAACCTCGCTCGCCCGCGATGAAATTTTCAATAGCGACCAGTGCCTGATAGAAGAAGGCTGCCTCAAAGGTTATCAAAACAGAACCATCATCCGCTTCGAAACGACAATAGAAAACATTGGCTCAAAGGATTATTATGTGGGCGAACCGCCGACGCTTCCGCAAAACGCCAACATACAGTGGGAATGGGACAACTGTCATAATCACTGGCACTACGAAGGCTACGCGGAATACCTGCTTTTCAATGCTGCCGGCGAAAAAATTCCTGTCGGCTTTAAAAACGGGTTTTGTGTACTCGACTTTTTTTGCAACAATGGCAAAACCAAAACATATACCTGCGACAATCAGGGCATTTCTGCCGGATGTGGCGATACTTATGAAAGCTATTTGCCTTGCCAATGGATTGATATCACCGATGTGGCTCCGGGAGATTACACGCTGGTAACGCGCGTCAATTGGGATCAGTCGCCCGACGCATTGGGCAATTTCGAAACTGATTACAGCAACAACTGGGCGCAGGTTTGTATAAATATTTTCCAGGATAGCTTGTCGGGGTATAAAGGTTTTGATGTGCTGAATAATTGCCCGGAATATGTGGACTGCCTCGGACAGGTACTCGGTATCGCCGTACCCGATTGCGAAGGAAATTGTAATGGAAAACGCCTTCAGGGCGACCTCAATCGCAGCGACAGGCGCGAGATAGAGGATGTGCTGAAATATGTCAATGAAAGTATTGGCGACACGCTCGGCGCTACAGCCTGCAACGATTTGAACAACGATCAAAAAATTACGGTAACCGACGCCTGCCTCGCTCTGGAATGCGTGCTGCACGAAAATGCTCCTCCACTGCCCGGTCACGGTCACGCCCCTTGCGAATTTCCATACAATATTACCAATCCGCACGATTCGGTCTGGCTGGAGGTGGGCAATGCGCACCCGGCGGAGGGCTATTTTGACGTGTTTATTTACTCGCCCAACACGGCGCTTTATGGGTTTGAATTTTCCGTGACCGGCGCAAAAATAGCGCGGGTGGAAAGCCTGGTGCCCGGCTATGAAGTAGAATTATTCAATGACGGACAAGAAATTCTGGGGCTGTCTTTTTCGGAAGATTTGCTTCCCAAAACGCCGGACAGGATGCCGCTGCTGCGCGTTTTTACGGAAGAATTTACCGATAATGAAGTTTGTATCGGCGACATCGCTGCCGTCGTGAACAGCGTATTGGAAGAAGTGCTTACTTTCCGCGGCGACTGCGCTGAAATCAGCACGGGCGTCGGCTCTGTTTTAACCCGAGACATGAAAGTGCAGGTAAAACCTAATCCCGCCAATGAAAGCGCCACTATTAATTTTGAAAATCCTTACGGAAAAAAGCTGCGCCTGGAAATCTGCAACGCAGCAGGTGCGGTGATCGAAACAAGAAACGACATTCGGAGCAATTCCGTCACTTTAGCGCTCGGAGACTGGCCCGCCGGAATTTATTTTTTCAAAATATTCAATGAAAAAAATATTGGAAACGGGCGTTTTGTGGTAAATAAAAATCAATAAACAGAATTTATTCTTGCAACCTCTCTATCAATTCCTGCGCTTCGGAAAAATGTGAGCCGTCGGGTGGAATTTGCCGTAGTTGCTCCATTGTTTTTTGAGGCTCCTCCGAGCGCAGGTAGCTTAGCGCCAAAAACCACAGGGCGTCTTCCCGATAAGCAGAATTTCCTTGTTTCAGACTATCGAAAATCAGGCGCGCCTCAGGCAGGTTTTCCAACTCCAGCAGGCAAAGCGCTTTATAAAAAAGTAATTCGGAAGATTCGGGGCGGACTTTCAAAGCCACATTCAATTCTACCAGCGCACGTGCGTAATCGGCAGTGTTAAAATAATTTTCGGCAGCTGCCAGAATGTCGTTCGTCTCGCCTTTTTCAACAAAAGCAGCTTTTGGAAAACCGGCATAATCATGGTACAAATCAGCCTGTCCGGAGCGAAAAATGAGTATCAGCGCAATAGCGGCGGCTATTCCGGCAGCGCCCCACCACCAGCGCCTGTTGATGCTAAAAAATTTGGCGTTTTTTTGCTTCTTGTCATCCACCACAAAAAATTGTCCGTTTAGTTTTTGCAATGTTTTCAGCAATTCAGTCTCGTTCTTGCCGCCATTAAACTGGTTGACAAAATGGGCGCGCACCTCGCGAAATTCTTTTGCCGCTTTTGCAACCGCAGCGTCTTCGCGCAATAATTTTTCGAAGGCTTGTCGCTCCTCCTCACTCATACTGCCTTCAAAATAGCGCTCGATTTTATCGTATAATTCCGACATAAAATTTTACTGTTGTTTTAAAAATTTGAATTCCGGTGCGTTGCGGATTAGCTCCATCAACCGGGCAATACACTCTGATTTCTTTTTGCGCGCATAACCGTAAGTCACGCTCATGGATTGCGCCACTTCTTCCATGCTTACGCCGCTCCAGGAAAGCCGGAGCAGCTGCCGGCAACGTTCGCCGAGCGTTTCAAATTTTTCTTCAAAAAGTTTCTGTTTTTGCTGCTCTCCCAGCAGTTTTTGCGCCGCCTGAAAAGCGTCTTCATGCTCTCCGACATTATATCCCTCAAAAGTGGTTAATGTTACCCGGCGATTTTTTCTTTTTTTCAACTTATTGAGCCACTTGCTCCGGCAAATCAAAAATAAATAAGCGCCGAACGGGCAGGTAAGTTCAAAATCGCCCCTGCCCGCCCTTTGAGCGATGGCCAATAAAGCTTCCTGGAAAATATCCCGCGCGTCTTCGGCATCGCCGCTGTTATTCATCACCAATCTTTTTATTTCCGGCACAAAGCGCTCATAAATCTCCGCAACGACAGCCGTGTCATTGTTCAAAAGCGCTACTATGTACCGTTGGTCCGGGTGCATAAAAATGAGGTGGAATTAAATTATTGGCCGGGGTGCAGATAAAGAAGTGCGATTGCTTTTCCATGCGAAAATAAAAAAAAGCAGGGTTTTGAAAATTTTTTGAAAAAAGGGAGGTAACAAATTAATATCTGCGCGGATACTTATAAAAAAACGGCGGAACCCGAAAAGCCGAGACAGAGTAGGGATAACCTCAAAAAACTTTTTATCATGGAAAAAAAGAATTTGGAACAGTCTCTCTTTCGAGAATTTTTGCAGAATTTCGAAAAAATACCTTCAGAGATTGTAGATGCCTTATTGCGGGTAACCACTGATGAAGATGAAAAAAGTGTAATTAATGCTTTTGCTCCAACATTGGTCGAGCAATTCAAAGAACTTTCCGTTTACTTGAATGATGCCTCAACCAGAACAACCAGGCAAGGAGTTGCCGAGGTTGAAAAGTTTTTGAAAGTATCATCCGGAGTTACGCTTACTAACAATTTCAGAACAGCCCTTCCAAGCATTGGTTCGGTTGTAGGTAAATTGGGCTTATCGGCTATAATTCAGGAAATAAAAAAAATTATCAAATTCATTTTTCAAATCTTAAAAAAAGAGCCTCCTGCCTGGCTGGATTCCTTATTATTGATAATCAATCAAATCATCAATCATTTGTTGAGCGGCGGTATCATTAAAACCAAAAATGCTCTTTCACAAGGCGAACAAAATTATTTAGCAGAACTTACTGCACACGCTAAACTCCAAAAAGCCAGCATTTCAATTTTTGAAGATGTGGACGACGAAGACTAAATGAAAATTGAATTTCCTTCCATCCCGAAGCCTGTAAAAGTCTTCGGGATTTTTTATTTTTAAAAAAATTTGGAAAAAGGGGTAACAAACTCATTTTCAGCCGGATAGATGAGAAAACCTTTATTCATTTTCAAAATAACAACTCATGAAAAAACTTGCGCTTTTTTTGTTTTTAATGCTTCTCCTGTCATTTGCCGGCAAGACGCAGACACTTAGCGGAAGTCCGGGTTATTACACTCTGAGCGGTGTGCCCTCTTTTATTGATCAAAACAATGATAACGGCGTGTATAGTTACACCTGGTATTTTAGTGACGGGTCATACATTACGGGAGTTTTACAAACGGACCCTAACAATTCAACATCCAATACGATTTCTTCTACCTATACGCCGAGTGGTAGTAACAAATGGGCGAAAATCGAACTTGTCAAACGCTACGATGATACAGATAAACCTAAATTGTTTATAATAAACGACGGACTGGGAAATCCGGCAGATTTTTTAACACCGGAAGGGCTAAAACTCGAAATGCCGCTTCAACCACGAAAAGGAGATACCGTCACTTATATTTTTAAATACTCACACAGATGTGACAGCGACTCCTCTGGTACTATTTCTTTTACTTTTGATCCTAACATAGTAAACATCATTGACACTGATTTGATAACAAGCGAAACAAACGCTGAATCTATCGCCTCTGTCAGTTCGAGTTCTTCCATTTGGCAGGCAAGTTATTCGAATCTGCTAATCAGCGAAGCCAGACATATTTTCCTGCGGCTCAAATTTTTGGAGACCACCGTTAATGAATCACCCTTTGAATTAAAAATAGAATCAAGTGACAAAAGATGCTCAACTACTGTCAGAGATACTTTCGAGATAATGGCGAAGCAAAGCCCGCATGATCCTAATTACATCGTGGGGAGTATTAAGTCCATTTGTCCGAAGCGGCCTTACAACCCGACCGGCATGGATTATTGGGTGGTTTTTCAAAATGACGGCGACTGGCATTGCGACTCCGTGAAAATAAAACTGCAATTACCCGAATGTTTTAAATTCGGCCAAACCGGAGTTCCTGCTTTCACTACAGTCGATCCCGCTGGCATTACCTGTTCGACAAATGTTTCCGGCAGGGAGATTACCTGGCTGATGAAAGAGCAATTTCTAAAAGACAACGATTACCTGATGGGACTCAATCAGGACGGCATGACCAATATTAATTTTGACAAGACAATGGACTCACTGCGCTTCAGCGTAACTTTTGACCCAAACTACGACCTCCTGCCTTGCAGCGTCATTCCCATCAACGCCGAAATCACTTTCAACGATCTCGAATCTTTGACCACGAGAGATTTTTTATTGGAAGTGGAGTGCGATAGTTGTAAAGAATGTAGAGGGGATTTGCGCTTCAAAGTTTTACCTGAAGTACTCGCATGCAACAATGAAGCGCAACTTTTCCTTCCGCAAAATCTCGACCTGGAAGGCGCACAGGTACTCTGGCAGCCTTCAACCGGTTTGGACAATCCGCGTAGTTTTAGTCCGAAAGTCAAAGTAAAAGAAGACACATGGTACTACGCCTCGGTGGTGAAAAACTGCCACCGTAAATTGTACAAAATACTGGTCAAAGCGCCACGAAATAACCCGCTCTGCTGCTGTTGTAAAAAAACCTGGCCCTGGTGGTATTTTGCCGTTCCGGCTGTATTGCTGCTTGTACTTTTCTGGAATTACAGACCGAGAGCATGACTTGAGTATCAGGTTTTTTCTTTAAAAAAGGCTTTTTTTCACGGAAGCCTTTTTTATTTTTAGAGCAAAAACATGCGACACCTGCCCCTGCTTTTCCTGTTGTGTTGCAATACTGCTTTTGCTCAAAACAACGGCCCGGAAGTACTGAACCTCGCAGATACTTTTTATCAAAAAAATGACTACGCCGCTGCCCTGCCCTGTTTTTTAGAAGCCCGGGAATTTTTTAACGCAGCGGGCAATTGGGAGGAAGCGGTTCGTTGTCTGTACAAAGAAGCCGACTGTTTCTACGAACTCGGACAAGCAAGTGAGAGCCTGAAAATTTTAGAAAAGCAGATTCCTTTTTATGCGCAAAAAGGAGTCGAACCTTTTGAAATCGCCAAAACTTACCTGCTCAAAGGAATCATTTCAAGAAATACGCAAGACCTGAACGGGGCGTTGATGGCTTATGAAAATGCCATTGAAATTTATAAAAAAATCGGGGCGAATCATCGCAACGTAGCGTATGCGTACAAGCAGGCCGGGCAGATTTACTTGCGCAGGTTGGATTATGAAAAAACCATCGCTTACTTTGAAAAAGGGCTACTCGCCGATACCACAAAGACTTATCAGGCTTCGCTCCATGCGCTGCTCGCCGATACCTATTTGTTTCTGAATGACAACGACAAAGCCATCGAACAATATGAACAGGGAAAACTTTACGCGGATAGTCCGTATTATCTTTCCTTGTTGCAAAAAGCTGGCGGTGAGGCTTTTTTGAATAAGAAAGATTACGCCACGTCCGAAGATTTGCTTTTGAAATCCCTGAAATTTTCGGAAAAAGAGCCTGACCTTGAACTCTGGAAACTCTACTACGCACTTTCGCAAGTTTACACCGCGCAAAACCAAGCCGCAAAAGCAGAGGTTTATTTTCAAAAAGCATTCAAGTCTGTGCAGGCTTTTTATCCCGAAAAAAATCGCGAGGTAGCAAAATTGAATTGCCTCTATGGCGACTTTTTGACAAGCCGGGGCAAGCCGGAAGCGGCACTTGAATATTATCACCGCGCACAAATACAGGCATTTCGGACTTTTGACGAAGCAAATGTTTTGAGCAATCCAAAGTCGGACGACCTTGAAGTGGAAAGTTGGCAGATGACTGCTTCCGCCAAAAAAGGGGCGGCGCTTCTGGATTTATACAAAAATTCAGGTTCGCAAGACTACCTGCGACCGGCAGTTGCAGC
>CALMIT010000197.1 GCA_937864255.1 uncultured Saprospiraceae bacterium | reverse complement strand
TAAAACGCATCCCGCAGCAGTACCTTCCCAAAACCGTTTTTGTAAAAAAGGGTAGCAGTTTTCAAGCGGTTTTAAAGGAAATTGAAAAGGCAGGGCAACACTATCCGCTGCTCTGCAAGCCGAACATCGGCGAGCGCGGTTTTTTGGTGAGAAAAATCCGGTCGGAAGCAGACTTGCTTGATTATTTTGAAAACACGCCCGTTGATTTTTTGATCCAGGAGTTTGTGGATTTTTCGATGGAAATGAGCATACTACACCACCTCGCCCCCGGTGCCGAATCGGGTCAGACGACCTCGATCTGCCTGAAAGAATTTTTGACAGTGACGGGCGACGGCAGTTCCTCTGTTTTTGATTTGATGAAAAATTCGGGCAGGGCGAAATTGCAAATCGAACGCCTCGAAAAAGATGCGCCGGAAAGACTTCGCTACATCCCCGGCGAAGGCGAAAAATTCCTTATCGAACCCATCGGCAATCACTGCCGCGGCACAAAATTTTTAAATGGCAATTTCCTGATTGACAAACAATTGAGTGCGCTTTTCGACACAATTATGGCGCAGATGGAAGGCATTCATTACGGACGTTTCGATTTAAAAACGCCTAACGTTTTGGAGTTGAAAAAAGGGAATTTGAAAATTCTCGAATTCAACGGCGTGGCGGGCGAACCGGCACATATCTATGCCCCCGAAATGCCCGTCTGGAAAAAATACGCCGAGATTTACCGCCATTGGAAAATTATTTACCGGCTCTATAAAATACAGGCTGCCAGAGGCGTGCGCCCGATGAATTTACAAGAAGCGCGACAGAGTCTCAACGAATATTTTGCTTATAAAAAATACGCCGAAACGACACACTCATGACCGCGACAATCGCCCATTTTTTTATAGCTTTTGGTTTGAGTTTCATCGGGTCTTTGCCGCCCGGTATCATCAATATGACGGTGGCAATGACAGCCATCCGCAAAAATATCTCCGCTGCATTTTTAGTCAGTATTGGAGCCGCTTTGGTTGAATTTATACAAGTCTTCGTCGCGTTAAAATTTTCTTACCTACTCAGTACGTACGGCGATTTTCAGTCAATTTTCAGCATAATAGCCCTGCTCATTTTTGTCGGATTGAGCGTTTATTATCTTTTTTTCGCTCCCACCCAGCCGCCCAAATTAAAAGAAAAGGGTGCTGCGCTTGGCGACTTTTTTAAAGGAATGGCAGTAAGTTCGGCCAACGTGATGGTGTTTCCTTACTGGATTTTTTACGGTACCTGGCTCGGCTCCAACGGCTGGCTGATTCACGACAATTTTCACATTTCAATTTTTAGCGCCGGAGTAGCGGTGGGCGCATTTTCAGTTTTCCTCTTGTTTTTAAAACTCGCCTCCATCATTGTAAAAAAAGTGGATAACCTCGTAAAAATTGCCAACCGCACCGTCGGCTTCATTTTTATTATTTTGGCAATCCTGCAACTCTGGCAATTGGTAAAATGAAACTTCCGGCCTATTTTGGCTCTGTTCCATTTTTTTAAAAATGCAAATCCAGGTTTTCGGCATTCGACACCACGGCCCCGGCTCCGCAAGCGCGCTTTTGAAAGCGCTGGAGGAATTTATGCCCGATTGTATCCTCGTCGAAGCGCCCCAGGATGCTGAAAAATTGCCCGATTACCTGCGGACGGGCGACTTCGAGCCGCCGGTCGCCATGCTCATTTACAATCCCGCCACGCTTTCCGAGGCCGCTTACGTTCCTTTTGCCGGCTTTTCGCCGGAATGGCAGGCGATGCAGTTTGCATTTGAAAAAAACATTCCGCTGCGTTTCATGGACTTGCCGATGTCAGTCAGTTTTGCATTGAAAAAATCCGATTTTCAATCGCCGGAATTTTCACTGAATCCGGAAGAAAATCTCGAATCCTGGATTCGGTTCAGACAGGATCCGCTGAAGCAAATGGCGCAATTGGCGGGTTATGAAGACACGGAAAGGTGGTGGGAAATTATCTTTGAACACCACGACAACCCCGCTTCCATTTTTGCAGAAATTGAAAATATGATCGGCGCCTTGCGGGAAAATTTGCCGCACGAAACCCCGGAAACGCTGCGCCGGGAAGCCTTCATGCGGCAAACTTTGCGGCAAGCCATCAAAGAAAATTTTTCAAAAATAGCGGTGGTTTGCGGCGCCTGGCACGTACCTGCCATTTCCGCTTACCGCAATTTTAAGGAAAGCGCCGACAGGCAATTTTTAAAAGGTATCAAAAAAGTAAAAACGGAAGCCACCTGGATACCCTGGTCATACGAGCGGCTGACTTTCGAAAGCGGTTACGGCGCAGGTATCAGTTCGCCCGCCTGGTATGAATTGCTCCACGAAAACCGCAAAAAAGCGGTGGGCGCCTGGATGGCGAAAGTTGCCGCAATGTTGCGCAAGGAAGACCTTGAGGCTTCCACCGCCAATGCCGTGGAAGCCGTGCGACTGGCAGAAACGCTGGCAACGCTGCGGCGGCTGGCTTTGCCGGGCATGGAAGAATTGAAAGAA
>CALMIT010000196.1 GCA_937864255.1 uncultured Saprospiraceae bacterium | reverse complement strand
GAGCCTTTGCACGACGAATTTCTGACACTGAAAGTGCCCGGCAGGAATTACGATTGGGGGGAAATGATTTACGGATTGATCCATCACGACCTGGATCACCTCGGTCAAATCAGCCTTTTAAAAAAGTACGGAAAATGACCCTCGCCGAAAAAATCGTAGCCAAAATGTACGACAACGATCCTTTCAGCCAATGGCTGGGTGTAGAGCGCGTTTTGGTGGAAGAGGGCAAGTGCGTTTTAAAAATGACGGTGCGCAAAGAAATGGCAAACGGCTTCGGGCTGGCGCATGGCGGCATCACTTATTCGCTTTCGGATAGTGCCCTGGCTTTTGCCTCCAACTCACACGCCAGAAAAGCCGTCAGCATCGAAACGTCCATCTCACACACAGCGCCGGTTAAAGAAAATGATATATTGACAGCCGCCGCCACGAAAGACCACCTGAGCAACAAAATCGGCGTTTATTCGGTCGTGGTGACCAACCAGGATCAGAAAGTGGTAGGTTTGTTTAAAGGCACGGTGTACCGCACCGGAGAGTCGTGGGAGGTTTGAAAAAAAATTGCGGAAGCCGCCCAAAATTTTAGCGGCCCCGCAATGAACTAAATTTATTCGACAATCAATTTTTTGACAAAGGAGCCTTCGTTCGTTTCGCCTCTGACGAAATACAAGCCCGAAGGCAGGCTTTCAATGTTTACATTTGCATAATTCGTGAAACCGTTCAAATCGAGCAGGTTTTTTCCCGCTACGTCATAAATTGATAATCGTTGAATACTAATCCCATTCGTAATTATTGAAAAATTATTTTTTGCGGGGTGGGGCAGGAAAGTAATCCGCACGCCAAAATCTACCGCCTCGGTAGAAGAAATGATTTCTTTCACCAGTGTGACTACGGAGTTGGTTTTCTCCAGCGGGATTTCCTGTTCCTGGTGGTCAATCACCATAAATTTGAGCGCCGGATTTGCTTCATCGTCGCCGAAGGCGATATTCAGTTCGATACTTTCTTCCTCCTGCAATTCAGGTTTTAATTTAAAAACAAGGTCGCCGATTTTTCCTTCGCCGATCAGTGATTGTCCGTCGGTACGCGAACAGGCGAGGTAGAAAAAGTTGCCATTTTCCAGGCGGTTCAATGTCAGGATTTTATGGTTGTTTTCAGCCAGGAAATTGTCTTCAAATTCGAAAGCCAGGGTACCGGGCTGCGCCACGTCGTTCGTCCATTCAAAACCAAAAGCCAGCGCCATCACGGGCGCGTCTTTTTCACCCGTTTGCTGCAATAAAACCGGAATACTGATGTCCTCGGTAATAAGCAATTCTTCCACCCCGGGAACCACGCGAATCGGGCTGACTACCGAATTTACCGGGTAATCCATCGGAGTCCGGTCACTGGCGTCGTTCGGATTGAAAGGATGTTCTTTTGAAAAATGCTGCAAAATGGCAGCCACGTCCTGCTCGCTCACCGCCCCCGAACCGTTCGAATCCGAATGTTTCGGATTCACGGTAGTTCCGTTGGGTGCAGTCCAGTTGGTTACCGGATAAGCCTGCCAGCTTGTGTTGACAGTTCTGGCAATCCCGCGTTTGTTATAGTGCATTCCGATTTTCAGCAGGTCAAAATGGTCAACTTTGCCATCATCATTGGCATCGCCCGGCCACACACAATCGGAATATTGATAGGTCAAATTAAAATTATGAATAGACCTCGCGCCGCCGGCATCGGTGACGGTGACGGCGTATGCGCCTACGCCCAAGCCCGATCGCGTATCAGTTGAAGCCCCGTCGCTCCAT
>CALMIT010000195.1 GCA_937864255.1 uncultured Saprospiraceae bacterium | reverse complement strand
CCCGCGTTGTCGGTGGGAAGAATTTTTTTACCGACCGGCTTTTCTTTTTTGCCGTTTACATATTCGCCGTAGTGCTTTTTCAATGTGCCCGTCCACAGTTCGGAAAGCTCTTTTTCGTCAATGCCCAAAACGGATTTGCAAGCCACATCAAAGCCATATTTGGCGGTAGCCTGGAAAAACGGTTTGATAATATCGTCGCCTTTCCAGCCGGTCAGGAAAGCCCAAAAAACCTGCCCCCAGCGGTATGGAAAATATTTCGGATTATTCAGTTTTCTCAAATCGGGCACGTCGTCGTTCAACACCGCGTCGCGCATCCACATAGCCGTGTGCGCGTCCGTGCTGCCTATCGACATGTATTCAGCCAATCCTTCCACCATCCAAAGCGGCAGGTTGCCGAGGCTTTGCAGGGAGGTAGAGTCGCCGTTGAGAATCATACTGTATTGAAAAGCGTGTACCATTTCGTGACCAAGCACGTGATCGGTTTGTTGATTGGACATGGCGAGGGGCAGGATGACGCGGTTTTTCAAAGCCTCTGTCACACCGCCGGTACCGACGCCAATGGAGCCGCCAATGGCGTTGGTTTGCTGAAAATCTGCGTGATCGTTGTAAAATAAAACCGGGTTATTTCTGAAAAGGCTGTCGTGAAAAATGTGCTGGTGCAATTCCTCCCACTTTTCGCAATCATCAGCCAACTGGCTCACATACGCGGGATTTTTGAGGTAATGGTAGATTTCAAAATGCGGCGTGTGGACTACCTGGAAGTCGAAGCGCTGGTAGCGCGGTTTGTTTTTGCCAAAATATTGAGCTTCAAGGTTTTGAAAACAAAAAACTGCGGCAAGCAGCGTGATTAAAATTTTTACAAAAAACGGTTTCATGGTTGTATGTTTTATTTATTCGGACAGTAAAAATTTTCCGGGTTATATGGTCTGAAATTGGAAATTCAATTTCGTGCGAGGTGTTCAACTTTGATACTTATTTTTCAATAACAAATCAGGTTTTTAAAAGGATTTGGCAAAAGAAAAAATTCTGTCCGCTTTGTTAAAATTCCCTTAATCAGACAGTATTTGGAAGAAAAAAGACAAAAAAATTTAAGTCTTTTTTTCAAAAAAAAGACCTTTGGCTTTATTCACCTAAAATAACAACCCGATGCGGCTCCCGCTTTTTTACCTTTTGAGTCTTGGATTTTCGGCTTCCGGTTTTGCACAAAAAAATTTCGAAAAAACACCCTTCGAACTGGACAACAAACAGACTGCCACCTACGAGCAGTGTATCAGTTTTTACCAAAAACTGGCAGCAGCTTCTCCGATGATAAAATTCATGGAAGCCGGCGCCACCGACAGCGGTAAACCGCTACATTTTTTCATCTTTTCAAAAAGCGGCGAATTCGACCCGGTCAAACTCCGCGAACAAAACAAAAGAATCATTTTTATCAATAACGGCATCCATCCCGGCGAACCGGAAGGCATTGACGCCACCATGATGCTGTTGCGCGACTACCTGCAAAGCAGCGAAAAAATGGAAGCGCTGGAAAACGTGGTGCTCGTCGGCATTCCGGTTTACAATGTGGGCGGCGCGCTCAACCGCAACAGCCACAGCCGCACCAACCAAAACGGCCCCGCCAGCTACGGCTTCAGGGGCAATGCAAAAAATCTCGACCTCAACCGCGATTTTATCAAATGCGACAGTCGCAACGCGCAGTCTTTCAACCAGTTGTTCGCCGCCTGGCAGCCCGACGTACTTGTGGACAATCACACCAGCAACGGCGCGGACTATCAGTACACGCTGACTTTGCTCGCCACTCAAAAAGACAAGCTGGAGACGCCCAAATTGTACGAAAACATGAAAAAGCGCGGCTGGGAAATGTGTCCGTACGTGAATGCGCGAGAAACGCCCGACGAAGGCATTTACGGCTTTCTGGATTTGCCGCGTTTTGCTACCGGCTATGCGGCGCTGCACCAGACGCTCGGCTTCACGGTGGAGACGCACATGCTGAAACCTTTCCCGGATCGCGTGTGGGCTACTTATCATTTTATAGACGCGCTGATCGCGCTCGTACACAAAGACGCAAACGCCATTGGGTTGACCCGCGAAAAGGCGAAACTGGCAGCGCGCAGCAAGCAAAAATTTGACCTCGCCTGGACGGTGGATAAAGACAAGGAAGATAAGTTTCTTTTTAAAGGTTATGAGGCGAAATACAAACCCAGCGAAGTGAGCGGACTGCAAAGGTTGTATTACGACCGGCAGGCGCCGTACGAAAAGGAAATTCCGTTTTGGAATAATTTCAAACCGACGCTGACGGTAGAAAAGCCTGTCGCTTACATCATTCCGCAGGCTTATGAGGCGGTGGCGGAGCGGCTCCGCTGGAACGGCGCGGAGGTCAAACGCCTCGCCGAAGACGCGCTGCTGGAATGTGCTTTTTATACCATCAAAAATTACGAGACGAGTAAAAATGCTTACGAGGGACACTACCTGCATTCAAAAGTGGAAGTGGAAAAAACGACCAAAACACGCCAGTTTTATGCGGGCGATTATGTCGTTTTCACCGACCAACTGATCAATCGCTACATTGTGGAAACGCTGGAGCCGCAAGCGCCCGACAGCTATTTTGCCTGGAATTTTTTCGACGGCATTTTGATGCAAAAAGAATATTTCTCGGATTATGTTTTTGAGGATTTGGCGGCGCAGTACCTGGAAGAAAATCCAGATCTGAAAGCCCGGCTGGAAAAGAAGAAACTCGACGATCCGGAATTTGCCAAAGACGCCACCACACAGTTGGAATTTGTGTATAAAAATTCGCCGCATTACGAGCCGACTCATCAACTTTATCCGGTGGGACGGCTGGAGAAATTTGTTGATTTAAAGATGCGGTGAGGGGATGATTTGCTGATGGGTTGATGGGGTAATGGAGTTTTATTTTAGCTTTTAAAGTAATTAAATTAACTAAAACAAAAGTATGAAACAGGCAGAAAGCGCAATCCTTGACTTTGCGCTATTAATAATGCGTGTTAAATTTCCAGTTATCAGGCGTCTTAACAAATGTAAGGCTGACATATTTTGAAACCCGGCAAGTATTGGCGATCTCAAAAACCTCAGCCTTACATTTGCTATACTGTCTCCACCTAAAATTGCTGCATCCAATTCACCTTCGCAATTGCTCCCGTGGTGCGGAATCGGTCAAGCCCCAGGTCATTGCGGGTATCATTGAATACAAGATAAACAAAGGAAAGCGGGCGGTACTCCCAACTTAGGCGGGCATTCCACCTTCCCGTGTTGTCGAGGCTATTGTGTTGATAAAATACGGTAGCTTGCAGTTGAGGATTCAGTGCGAGGCGCAATCCGCCGGAGTAGAGATGCACGTCTTTATCTTCGTTGTTTTCACCGAGCGATCTTGCCTGATTCAGTTCATAGTCGAGCGTGAGGGCAGCATGGGGCGTGGGGGCAAAACGAAGTCCGGTTATAAACGTGAATAGGCTGCCGTCATAGAATTTGCCAAAATTTGCGCTGACTTCCCCTGACAGCTTTCGGCTGCGATCGGTATTATATTGTACAAAACTGCGGGTGTAAAAATATTTTCCTTTCGCCACATTTATACCTAAA
>CALMIT010000194.1 GCA_937864255.1 uncultured Saprospiraceae bacterium | reverse complement strand
GCGATTTGCCAGAAAGGCGGGTCAAAGGCCAGCCGCGCCGGCATCACAATGGGCGAAAAAAGCGGGAAAACAGACGACCAAACTGCCAGGCTGCTGTGCGGCGCCTGCACCGCGGCAAACATGATATAAAATGCCAGCAAAACGGGAATACTTACAGGCAGGGTGAGCGATTGTCCCTCGCCGAGGTCGTCGCCGATAGCCGAGCCGATGGCGGCAAACATTGCCGAATAAAGAAAATAGCCGCCCAAAAAATAAAAGATAAAAAGCGGCAGCATCATCCACCAGTTCAAAGCGCCAATTTCTTTCATGCCCAGCGCGATCATCGCTTCCAGGTCGTCCTGACTGACTTGCGCGTTGGCAGGTATATTATTCATCGTATCCGGGTCGAAGCCGAAAATCAGGTTGACAATAAAAGAAATAGCCGGAATCAAAATCACCCAAATCAGCAACTGCGTGAGCCCGACAGCGCCGACGCCGATGATTTTTCCGAGCATGAGTTGGAAAGGTTTCACGCTCGAAATCATCACTTCCACGATGCGGGTGGTTTTTTCTTCCATCACGCTGCGCATCACCATCATGCCGTACACAAAAATGACGGTGTACATGATAATGCCCATCAAAGTGCCGATACCGACGCCGATGGCGGTGGTCATTTGTGAGGCGTTCGCGCCGCTTTCGGTCAATGGTTCCGGGTCAATGCTGACGGTCGAATTGAGTGCGTCTATCTGTTCTTTTTCCAGCGAAAGAGCTTGTATTTTAAAGTCGCGCAGGCTCTTTTCGATGCGCCTTTCTATGAAACTCTGCACGTCCGGGGTGGGCGGCTGGTCGGAGTAATAATACACGGTCAGGTTGCGCGAATAAAGATCTTTGATTTCGGGAATGACCAACACGCCGTCGTATTTGCCGGCGGTCACCTCCGACTTCAGCGAAGCCAGATTGCCTTTTGGAAACTGGAAGTACAAATTTTTGGTGTCGCTGATTTTTTTGTCCAGGATGTTGCCCTCGTCCACGATGGCGACGACTTTGGAATCGTCGCTTTCATAGCTGAAAATAAAGCCGACGATGATAAAAAAAACGCCGAAAGCCAACGGCGTCAGCAAAGTGCCGAGTATGAAAGACCTTTTTTTTACCCGCGTCAGGTATTCCCGGCGTATGATGAGCCAAAGTTTTTGCATGGTGGGATGGTTTTACGTCCAAAAGTATAAAAATGAGCGGGAAGTAAGCCCCGATCCGAAATGAAAAAGGGTGGAATTTTTTTCGGCAATTATTGTGAAAAAAGAAATTAGCGATTACATTTGCAGCCGCTTTTTGAGAAACACCTAAAAGCAAATTTCAATTCATTGAAAGGTCGGTGCGGTAGCTCAGTTGGTAGAGCAAAGGACTGAAAATCCTTGTGTCGGCGGTTCGATTCCGTCCCGCACCACGAAGCAAAAGCCCCCGCCGGATAAACCGGCGGGGGCTTTTGTATTTCTGATTTTTGACTGGATGGAAGATCAAGAAAATAGGGAGAGGAAACCTCCCCGTCCGCGCGGCGTCTCCGTCAGGGACGCTGCGCAAGATTTGAACTTTGTTTCAAATTTCACGATAATATTTCACCGAGAAAACATTCTGCCACCTGCTTTCCTGCGTGGACATTGAAGTCATAAAAATCCTGAAAAATCCGCGTCCTTACCTCCCCAATAACTCCAACACCCCCGTCGTCATCGTCGTAACGCCTGAGCGAATGCTCGGCTCCGGCAGTGGCGCGAATTTGGAGGAGTGGAGCGCGGGCAGGTTGATCTCTCCGCGTCCGGCAGCGGCGGCTTTCTCAGGCTCCACCACGCCCAGCCAGTACAAAAACAGCGGCCCTTTCGGATTGGTGCGGCCGTATTGCGCAAAATCCTCGCCGCCCATCACTTTAATTATCTCGCGCACATTATTGTCGCCGATTTCTTTTTTTAAAGCAGTCGTGAGGCGGGCAGTCAGCGCCGGGTCATTGTACACGGCGGGCGTGAACTCGTCGCGCACCACAATTTTTGGATATTTATCTTCCGGCAGCCCGGCCGATATTGCCAGCCCTTTGCTGATGCGGCGGATTTTTTCGATAAGCGCTTCGCGCACTTCGTCGGTGTAACTGCGCAAGGTGATTTCCAATTTTACCTCGTCGGGAATGATGTTGCCTTTCGTGCCGCCGTGTATGGAGCCGACCGTCACCACTGCCGGTTCGAGGGGCGATATTTCGCGGCTTACGATGGTTTGCAAATCGAGTATGAGGCGCGCAGCCAAGACCACCGGGTCTTTGGCAGTGTGCGGATAAGCGCCGTGCCCGCCCTCGCCGTACACCGTGAGGTCAAGCATATCCACGTTGGCGAGCGCGTAGCCCGAACTATAACCAATTGCACCGACGGGCAGTGTGGCGCTCACATGCAAAGCCAGTGCGTAGTCCGGTCGCGGAAAACGCTCGTACAATCCGTCGGCGAGCATTTGCTTGGAGCCGCCGCTACGCTCTTCGGCGGGCTGCCCGACGAACACCAGCGTACCTTTCCAGCGGTCTTTCATGTTGACCAGCGTACGCGCTGTGCCTACCCACACGGTCATGTGCATATCGTGGCCGCAGGCGTGCATCACGCCCACGGTGTTGCCCGCCGCGTCGGTGGTGGTCACTTTACTGGCGTAAGGCAAACCGGTTTCTTCGGCGAGGGGTAGGGCGTCCATGTCTGCGCGCACCAGTACGGTGGGACCTTCTCCGTTTTTATACACGCCTACGATGCCGTTACCGCCCACTTTTTCGGTCACTTCAAAGCCGATTTTGCGCAATTCGGCAGCCATGCGTTTGGCGCTTTCAAATTCCTGAAAAGACAATTCGGGATGCTGGTGGCAATACAGGTACAAATCTTTCAAATAAGCCAGATCGGTATTGATTTGCTGCGCCAGCTTTTCATTTTTCTGACCGAAAAGCACCGTTGAAACATAGACCAACAAAGCGATGAGTAGCAGTTTTTTCATTTTAAAAAAATATATTTTGAGTGACGAATTTCTCAAATGACGAATGACGAATTTTAAAAAATAATTCTCCGTTTCTCATCTCTCATCCAACCAACTATCAGCTACGAACTTTTTAATCGGGAAGGTAAAAAATGTATCTACCTTCGGTCGGTTTTTGAGGTATAAATTTCCAAATTCATGAAGGTAGAATCCAAACTTCCCTGGGTAGGAACGACCATTTTTACGGTCATGTCGGCGCTGGCAAATGAATACGGCGCCATCAATCTATCACAGGGTTTTCCGAATTTCGACTGCCCGGAGCGACTGAAATTTTTGGTCAATGAATATATGCAGCGCGGACTGAATCAATACGCGCCCATGCCCGGCGTACCCGCATTGCGGCAGCAAATCGCCTCAAAAATTGAAAATCTGTACAATGCACCGGTAAATCCCGACATGGAAATCACCATCACGGCCGGGGCTACGCAGGCGCTGTTTTGTGCCATCGCCGCTTTTGTAAAACCGGGCGACGAGGTGATTTTAATAGAGCCGGCTTATGATTCGTATCGCCCTTCCATCGAAGTGAACGGCGGGGTGGCCGGGGCCCACCGCTGTGCGGGCCCCGATTTCCCG
>CALMIT010000193.1 GCA_937864255.1 uncultured Saprospiraceae bacterium | reverse complement strand
TTTTCGAGCCTTCATTCAATTTTCCACCCACTTCTTTGTCCAAATCAGACCAGGACATTTTCGACACTTTTCCATTTTCGATTTTTCCCGGAAACTGGATTCTGTTGTTGTCATAAAGGCTTAACACACTTGCCTGAGCACGAGTGCCGGTACCTCCCATCGTGACTTTCGAAAGGGTATTACCTTCGATTTTAATGGGACGTCCTTCCCGCGTTTTTACCAAAACAGAGCTATAATCGCCTCCCTGCACAAAACTCGAAGCATAATAAGTAGCCACGCCGGGCACGATTGAGTCGGGTTTGACTACGTAGGGAATTGCTTTCTTCACAGGAATATCGCAACTCGCCGCCACTGTGGCGGCGCCCAATCCAAAGCCAAGATATTTCAGGAAGTCGCGGCGATTTGAAGTGCCGGCGGCATCTGCCGCATCAGCCATAGTTTCTACAATGCTTTTTTCCTCAAATTCCTGGTTGGCTAAACGGAGAAATTCTGAATTGCCATTCAGTTCTTCCGCTCCTACCCAAATATCGTTTTGATGGTCTTTCTTCATTGTTATATGCGCTTAAATATTTTTATCGAAATCTTTTAAAGAGAAAATTTAATAGTGGCATTTTTGACAGCCCAAGCCGCCTATGTCTTCTACAGTGACTTTACTGCGGCTTCCGTTTTTAATCTCTTCATGATATTTTTCATAATAATTATCGTAGTAAGCGTTGTCGGCAAATTTGACTTCGGTCTTTCTATGGCAGTTGATACACCAGCCCATTGAAAGCGTCGAATATTGCCCTACAACTTCCATTTCTTCGATTTTTCCGTGGCAGGTCTGGCACTCTACTTTACCGACCGTTACGTGCTGAGCGTGGTTGAAATAAACGTGATCCGGCAGGTTGTGAATTCTCAACCATTCTATCGGGCCGGCGATTTTATTATCATCCTCGCTGGTCAACGCTGCGACGATTCCCTTCCACTGTTTATTCATTTCACCTTCATTCACGCTACCCTTTTCAGATACCATATTATCCGAAATCCATTTTTTGAAAATTCTCTCGATTGAATCGTTCGGCATTTGATCATAATTCTCGATATACTTGTCCGTATTCGGGTCAAACCCGATGGAAGCAAATATTTTTGAAATTTCCGCCGTACCATAAGTGGAGCCTTTTTTAATCGCCTTGTGGCAATTCATACAGGTATTAGCGGCGGGTATGATGGAATGTTTGCTGCGGCGGGCGCCGTCGTGGCAATAATTGCAATCAATTTTATGAAGCCCGGCATGTGTGGCGTGTGAAAACTTGATAGGCTGCTCCGGCTTGTATCCCTGCTGGCGTCCGAGATGAATCGCTTTGCTGACCGTAAAATATCCACCCAAAACCACGAGCGCGAAAATGGCGAAACCAATCACGCCTTTGCTGGTCAAAATTTCAGCCATTGTTTTTCTGGCGGGCGGTTCGGCGCCTGATTGCGCTTTTGACAAGTAATCCAGATTAGCAACAATGCGCGCCAGTACCAGCGCCAATAATGCCAACACAAAGAAAATAGCCAGGTAAAGCATGGTATTGTCAGGCTTTTCCGCAGCTACCTGGGCAACGGGGCCACCCGCCTGAGCAGGGCCGCCTTCTTTGCCGGTATAAACAGCATCAATATAAGCCAGTACATTGTCAATATCCGCATCTGTAAGATTTGGAAAATTGTTCATCACGGTTGGCTTCCACTCATTCCACAATTCGGTGGCGCGCGGATGACCCGCACTAATCATTGCTTGTGAATTGCGCACCCAACTGTACAAATCTTCTTTTGGAAAATCCGCCCATCTATCTTGAAAGCCTCCCAAGGCCGGACCCGTCATTTTCGACTTCATGTCCTTGTTGTGGCAACTTGCGCAATTGTTGCGGAAAAGGGTTTTCCCCGCTTCTATATCCGCCTCCTGAGCAAACGCAGAAACGGAAATCAACAAGAAAGCGCAGAGCGGGAAAAGACGTTGGAAAAAGTAGTTAAACACCATTTTTAAAGGCGATTTATCAAAGTGTAATTCCATAAAAGGAAGCTAGTTAAATTCAGATTGCCGCAAAGATAAAAGCAGACTCTTATTTTTGGTAAGAATTTTATTTGGCAGGGATTATTTAGATTACCTCTAAATAGTTAAGATTTTTTTAACACTAAAAAATCCGGTTTGTGAACATAAAAGTATTGCATAAAATCACCTCGAAAATAATTTTTTTATACAAATCTCCTGTTCCTGAATATTTTTAAAAATCTCTTTAAAAAAAATGCCCATGCAATTTTACGACATCATCATTATCGGCGGCGGAGCGGCGGGATTTATGGCGGCGATTTGCGCGGCAGAGCGCGCGCCACATAAAAAAATCCTGATACTGGAGCGTGGCAAAGAGGTTTTGACGAAGGTGAAAATTTCCGGCGGAGGAAGGTGCAATGTCACGCACAATTGTCCGGATCCCGAACTTTTAGCCCGCAATTATCCGCGCGGAAGCAGAGCCTTGATCGGTGTTTTTTCGAGATTCGGACAGGCAGAGACCGTCGAATGGTTTAAAGAAAAAGGCGTGCGATTGAAAGCTGAAAAAGACGGCAGGATGTTTCCGGTGACTGACGACTCGCAAACCATTATAAACTGCCTCGTGCAGTCGGCGCAAAAAAATAAAGTGGAAATAAAAAAAGGCTGCCGTGTGCAAACTTTTGAAAAAACGGAAGAGCAGACCTGGGAAATAACTTTGACCCACGAACCGCCGGTTTTTTGCAACGACCTGATGATAGCCACGGGAAGTAATCCGTCCGTGTGGAGTCAAATTGCCGGATTGGGGCACACGATCATTCCTCCGGTTCCTTCACTTTTTACTTTCAATATAAAAGACGAACGACTAAAAGACCTTCCGGGAATTTCATTTGAAAAAGTTGGGTTGAAAATTTCCGCGCCGCAGATTTCTGACAAAAAACTCATCCGGGAAATAAATGCGGTAGAAGCCGAAGGCTCTCTCCTGATCACACATTGGGGCTTGTCGGGTTTTGGTATTTTGAAACTTTCTGCCTGGGGCGCGCGGATTTTTCACAGGTTGAATTATCATTTTTTGGTGCACGTAAATTTTCTTCCGCAGATGCCACAAGATGCCGTCGCAGAAAAACTGGCTGCGCTCAAAAAAGAATGGGCAAAGAAACAGGTGGGTAATTTGTCGCCATTTGATGAAATTCCGAACAGGTTTTGGAAGCGGATTTGTACCTGTACGCTGGAAAATGAGCATAAAAACTGGGGCGATCTTTCCAAAAAAGAAATGTACGATTTACAAAATCAACTGGTCAACGCCTCTTTTCAGGTCACTGGAAAAAGTACTTTCAAAGACGAATTTGTCACGGCCGGCGGCGTAGATTTGAAAGAAGTAAATTTTCAAACTTTCGAAAGTAAAATTATTCCGAGACTGTATTTTGCCGGCGAAGTTTTGGATATTGACGCACTCACCGGCGGATTCAACTTCCAGGCAGCCTGGTCGGGCGGCTGGCACGCCGGAGTCGCTATGGCTCAAAATTAATCCTGGTTCAGGCTTAGCGCTTTCACACTTTCCGGCAAGGAAATTTCACTTCGTAAAAGCGGGTCGGCCTCCGCTGCTCCGTAACTCCCCTGCATCGGGACTATCCCCGCC
>CALMIT010000192.1 GCA_937864255.1 uncultured Saprospiraceae bacterium | reverse complement strand
ACTGATTGCTCGCTTTTGTTGACTCGACCAGTGCTTTATACAACCGACCGGAAGGTTCGTTGGTGAGTACTTCTTCCAAAACTGCAACAGCCGGGAAGTCTTCCTGTGCGCCCGGCGGCGTGTGGTACATACAACTCACCGCCTGTACATCGCCCACTCTTTTCAACACCACGGAGCGCTCGCCATCCTGCGTAGGTTCTTTTGTGTACGTTTTATAAAGCGGATTTACCGTCCTGTCCGGGACAGGGATCGGGCTAAAATATTGGTCCACCAAAGCCAGCGTTTTTTCCGGGTCAAATTTTCCGGCGATCAACAAAACTGCATTATCCGGTTGGTAATATTTGTGATAAAATGCCTGCAAACGCTCAATCGGCACATTTTCAATATCGCTGCGGGCGCCGATGGTGCTTTGCCCGTAATTGTGCCACAAATAAGCCGTCGAAGTGACTCTTTCCATCAAAATACCCACCGGGTCGTTTTCGCCGGATTCAAATTCATTGCGCACCACCGTCATCTCGCTATCCAGGTCTTTTTTGGCGATGTACGAATTGATCATGCGGTCGCTTTCGAGGTCGAGCGCCCATTTCAGATTTTCTTCGGACGCGTTGAACGTTTCATAATAATTGGTGCGATCGTACCAGGTCGTACCGTTGGGGCGGGCGCCGTGTTCGGTAAGTTCCTGCGGGATGTTCGGGTGCTTTGGCGTGCCTTTGAAAACCATGTGCTCAAGCAAATGCGCCATGCCGGTTTCGCCATATCCTTCGTGCCGCGACCCAACGAGGTAGGTAATATTGACCGTAATCGTCGGCTTTGACTGGTCAGGAAAAAGCAGCACTTTCAAGCCGTTTTTCAACTGGTATTCCGTGATGCCTTCCACTCTGGAATTCATCACGACGCCATCGGGTAATTTTTGGCTGTACGCGTCGGGAAGTAAAAAGCCCGTCGCCAGCAAAAAAGACAGCAAGCCGGCTGTCAGCTGTCCTTTGGAAAATAATTTTTTCATGAAACGGTATTTTAAAACAGAGTTGGTTTAAAAAAAATGAAATCGCCTAAAATTAGAAAAAGTTTGTGTGTGCGTAATTTCAATCAGCCGGTTTGTCTGTTCGAAAATAAAACTGCAAAAAAATCGAATCCGATTTTAACGCGCTAAATACTACCTTTGAGCCGCAAAATTTTACTCTCAAAAACATAATTATGAAAAACTTGTCTCTGATTTTGAATATCGTCCTGCTGCTGGCTGTGGCGTATTTGTTTATTGATAAATTTTCTTCCCAAAAACCTGAGCAAAATGCCGAAGCACACACAACCGAACAAGCGGCTCCGCTCAACATCGTTTACATCAATATAGACTCGCTGCATTCAAAAAGCCTCGCTTTCGGCGAGAAAAGAGCCTCGCTGGAAGAGCGCCAAAAAGCGCTGGAAGCATCGCTCAAATCAAAAAGCAACGCTTTTCAAAAAGAGGTGATGGCATTTCAACAAAAAGTGCAGACCGGCACGATGACTCCCAAACAAGCCGCCGAAGAGGAGCAGCGTCTCGCCCGAAAAGAGCAAACCATCCTGGCTGAGCAGGAGAGCAAAACCAAAGAAATGCTCGCAGAAATGGACAGTTTCAACGAGTCATTCACCAACGAAATCCGGGGCTACCTGGATTCTCTCAAAACGGAAATGAAGTATGATTACATTCTGACTTACGGACTCGGAAGCCCGGTGCTGGTGGCCAACGACAGCCTGGACATTACTCAAACGGTGGTTGATCTTCTGAACAAGGCAAAAAAATAACTGCAAAAAACGCGACTAATTGCTTTCTGTTTTGGTGGGAGAAAGTCCGCCGCGCGGCTGGTATTCCAGCGTCCAACCTGCGCTTTCTACCATGAATTTTATCATGTCCAGAAGTTGATTGCCCTGCTCTTCGGCGGCGAGAAAAAGGTCGCTTTCCTGCGCTTTTTGTTCGATATATTTTTTTGCATTGGCGTTGAGGCGGTTGTAATCTTCGGTGGAAAATGAATTAAAAGTACCTTCCTGTAAGTCGTAATAATCTATATCGTGATCCACAGACATAATTTCCGGATCGGGCAGCCCGCTGATGAGCATGGTTTTGCGGGCTTGGTCGGCTTCGATTTTTATACCGCTCAGGTCATAGCCTACCAAAACTTTCGCTTTCACCCGCATGAGGGCTTTTTTGCGAAACGGACTCCAGTCGTAGCCATAATAATCTTTGTAGTCATATATTTCGGAGAAGTACCCTTCTACCGTGACCAGTTTGCTCACCTTTTTGATTTTTTCCAAAAGCACGGTGGATTGTTCGTCGGAATTGGTTTTCAGCCGCGCCGTGTAAAAGTAGCGGGTGACAAGTACTCCCAAGCCAAAAATCAGGACGGCGGAGCCGATAATTAAAAGTCGCTTTAACATCTGGTTTGCAATTTTGATAAAGAGGAAAAATACCTTTGCATGCCGAAAATTTTTGCCTGAAAATAGCAGCAATTTTGATTTTGTATCGTTTCGGAGAAGACCTTTTTTACATCTGACTATAAGAAGCCACCATGCTTAAAAAAGCTTTCATTTCCTGGCGTCATTATCTCACCAGCCCGCGATTCCTGATACTCATCATTTCCGGTATGATCCTGCTTTGGACGGGCATCAAGGTTATCACGCACGGACTCTCCCTCGTAGATAGCCGGCACGGACTTGTCATGAACGATCTTTTTCATGAAATCCTGCCGCCGCCGCATGATTTTTCGACCCTGATTTTTTTTCTTACTTATTCAAGCGTATTTTTTGTGCTTATTGAAGCGGCTCTTTTCAGTCCGGTGCAGGTGATGCGCTATTGTCTGAGTATCGGCATTATGAAACTGCTGCGCACTTCTACCATGTTTCTTTTTCCGCTGGAACCGCCGAAAGGAATCATACTGCTCCACGATCCTATCGTTACTTTCCTCACGCCCAACCACATGGCTGCGGCGAAAGATTTATTCTTTTCGGGACATGCTGCCACGATGATGATTTTGCTCTTGTGTGCCGTTCGCCCCGAAACAAAGTGGTGGATGCGCATGATCTGCCTCGTCGTTCCTGTTTTGATTTTGTGGCAACGCGTACATTACACCATTGATATTGTGGCGGGTTTGGTGATAGGCGCAGTGATTTACAAAATGGTGGCGCTGCTTACCGATGCTTATCTTCAAAAAGATTTGGTACTTTCGGGGAAAATTTCTGTAAAACGCTGAACAGCTTTTCAAACAACTTCCGACCTGATTGTTAAACATAAAAAAACTTGAAAAATGAAAAATTTACTTTTTACAATTTGCTTAGTTTTTGTGGCATTTGCTGCCACTTTTGCGCAGGATCAGACGCTTTTCGGCAGCAATAAAGTGACCGGCGGATTCGGAGCGCCGATTTTTGAATACAGCACCGTGGATGGCGACTTTGGTACTGCTACGGGCGGCGGCGGCGCTGTCGTACTTCAGAATTTCTTTTTAGGCGGATTTGGTATGGGCGGCAATTTTGGCAATAAAACGATTGACAACGTGCGCTATCGTACCGAACTCGGCTACGGCGGTCTGTGGCTGGGTTATGTGGATCCGACCGAAAAATTGATTCACTTGTACTCAAGCGTAAAACTCGGCTGGGGCGGCGCGAGCCTCGCTTCGAGA
>CALMIT010000191.1 GCA_937864255.1 uncultured Saprospiraceae bacterium | reverse complement strand
ATTATTTTTCAGTTCGAGGTCATTCCTTTTGCGGCGCACGATCAGCACGTCGTCGAGTACCCAGAAATACAAATCGCCCGCATAGACAAATTTGATTTTCACCTTTGAATTGCCTGCCGCGCCGGGCAGTGGAAAAGTCCGCGTACTGTTGCTCCATTCGCCTTGCGGCACGCCCTCGTTTACGTCTTTCAGTTCGCTCCAGGTGCGGCCGTTGTCGGTGCTGTACGCAAAGTTGGTTTGCGCTTCATAGCTCAAATGCGGATTGAGCAGCCGCGCCAGTTGGGTGAATTGCAAAGACACTTCCGTACTCACGCCCGACAGGTCAATGACCGGGCTTATCAGTTCGCCCTCGTACATCGGGTAGGGCGGCGCGATGGGATTGGTGCCGCCGGTGGAGTAAAAATCCGAATTAAAACTCGCCGTGCCATTGCAACTCGAATACGATTCGATGTACGGAAAAGGAAACTGCGTCAGTCCCACGCTGCGCGCTTTCAGCACGTCGCCCGTGCTGTCCCACACCCACGATTTTGCGGGATTGGTGATGGCATTCACCGTCCAGCCGTTCAGGTCGCCGTTGAAGTCGCCCTGCCCCGGTTCGCGCCCCCACACGGCGTCTTTGTAAAAAAGATTTTCGTCCAGCAGCCGCACGTCGTCCAGGCACCAAAATACCTCGTCGTTGCCTTCCCATTCCCACTCGATTTGTACATTATTTTGAAAAGCCGCCACCGCGCTGATGTCGAGGCGGATGCGCTCGGGATTTTTAGAACTTTTTTCGCGGCGCGGCTGATCCTGCTGGTGGCAAAAAGGCAGGTACACCTTCCAGTCGCTGTTGCCGGCGCGCACTTTTACGCGTGCGCCACTCGCCGCGTGCAGGTTGAAAGTGATGATGTAGGCTTCAAATTCCAGCAGCACTTCCTGTTTGTCGCTGCAATTGATGCGGGGCGAAGTGAGGCGGCTGAGGTGATTGCTTGGCAGCGGCCCGCTGCCCGAAGAGCGCACGAAAGCAAAGCCGTCGGTCGCTGTGGCAGATTGAAAAACCAGATTGCCGGGCAGGCAGGCGGCTGACTCGACGCAGCGCGTCCAGAGTTTTTGATTACCCGATGGGTCGGAAGTTTGCCAACCCGCAGGCAGCCCGTTTTGGTTGAAATGTTCGGACCAGAAAACCTGCGCGCCGGCCTGCGAGCACGCAAAAACCAAAAGAGCGAAAAATGCGGCGAGCCTTCTATTCTTCTTCATAGTCATACCGTTTTTTGACCGGCATTTAAAAATATTGAAATCCGGCGGGGCGGGGGCGGCTTTGCCCAAAAGGGTCATTTGGGCCCCAAAAAATCTGCG
>CALMIT010000190.1 GCA_937864255.1 uncultured Saprospiraceae bacterium | reverse complement strand
TTATTGTTCTTCAAAATCCTGACTCCATTTCTATTCTGGCTGATTTGACGAATGTAACCTGTTTTGGCGAGCGTAATGGCGCTATAAAAGTCAGCCGATCCTCCGGTGGCACCGGCACTTTAGAATTTTTGTGGACAGGTCCCGGCAGTTTCGTTTCTGCTGAAGCTGAGATTTCATTTTTGCGTGCCGGAGATTATACGGTAGAAATATCTGATCAAAATCGTTGTGTAAATTCCCGTCAACTTACCATATATGAACCCGCCGAATTGACCGGCGAAATTACAACTACGCCGGTTTCTTGTATGAACAGACGGGACGGCAATATTGTAGTTTCGCCCGAGGGCGGTACTGCACCGTACTCACTTTTTATGCGCGGCACAAATTATAATATTGACCGGGGCATAGAAGGACTTGGTCCAGGCAGTTACGACGTACGGCTTGTTGACGCCAACAATTGTATTTATGATATGAATGGCGTAGTTGTGGACGAAGCAGCGCCGCTTGAGGTTGATTTGGGCAGTGATCAGTTGATCAACTTTGGAGACTCAATTACCATCATTGCTGACGTGGAGAGTACGTTTCCGATTTCAACTTTTCAATGGGAAGAAAATTCGGAAATAATCATGGAATGTGGTGCGTGTTCTCAATATTCCAACCAGCCGGAAAATAATGCCGTAATCAAGCTGACGGTAGTGGATGAGAAAGGCTGTATCACCGACGACATGGTACGGATTTATGTAAAAAAAGAAAAAAATATATTAGTGCCAAGCGCATTTACACCAAATAATGACACTGCTAACGATAGGCTTTTAGTACACGGTAAGTATCCGGGAAGCATTTCTTTATTCAGAATTTTTGACCGCTGGGGAGAAATAATTTTTGAGGATAAAGATTTTCAAATTAACGATCCTAACGCAGGTTGGGACGGATTTTATCGCGGAAAAGCGATGAGTTCCGGTGTGTTCGTGTGGTACGCGGAGGTAGAATTTGACGACGGAACAAAAGAAGCATTCAAAGGCTCGACTACATTAATACGTTGATTATGAGCCAAATCCGGGAATAGCGACTTAAATTTGGGTCGCTATTTTTATTTTTTCATGATTAAATGTTGCGACAATAAATGTATATACATATATTTGCGCCATGAATATTGAAAAAGCCATAAAACAGGCAAAGCCATTCAGGACAGAATTTCTGCGAGCGCACATTAATATCATTTTCACGGCGTCGTGGTTGCAAAACCGTGTTCATCAGATATTAAAACCTTTTGGAATCACGCCGCAACAATTTAATCTGCTGCGCATTTTGAAAGGCTCCAGCCCGAATCCTTGTAGTGTGAAAGATTTGATTGAGCGGATGCTCGATAAAACTTCCAACGCCTCGCGGCTCGTAGATAAACTATTGGAAAAAAAACTTGTTGAGAGAAAAGTTTGTCCGAATGACCGCCGTCAGGTCGAAATTTTCATTACTCACGAAGGGCTGTTGATGCTTGAAGAAGCATCCCTTGAGCTTGAAAAATCCATCGAAGCAACTTTCCGGAATCTAAGTAATGCAGACGCAGAACTTTTGAACGATTTGTTGGATAAAGTACGCAGTTGATTTTTTTTGTCCAAATTCATGCAGAAACATTAATTGTAATAATTCATAATTTTTAAAATTCACCATTAAATTTTCTCATCATGAAACCATTTAAAATTCTTTTCCCCATCCTGACTGTTTTAAGCGTTTTTGCGCTTTCATTTACCAATCCCTCCAATGGCGGCGGCACTTCAGGCACTGTAAAAGTGAATACGAAAACCAGCAAACTTGCCTGGAAAGCTTACAAAGTCACCGGCGCTCACGAAGGATTCATTCAGATTAAAGATGGCTCTTTGCAGTTTGCCGACGGCGTGCTGACCGGCGGAAATTTTGTCATTGATATGACGACGATTACCTGTACTGACCTGGAAGGCGAGTGGAATCAAAAATTGGTAGGTCACATCAAATCCGACGATTTTTTCGGTGTTGAAAGTCATCCGACTGCCAAATTTGTCATCACGAAAGCTATTCCTTACGGCACGCCGGGCAGCTACAAAATCGTGGGTGATTTAACCATAAAAGGCAAAACCAACCAGATAAAATTCAATGCAAACGTGAAAGATTCTAACGGCGCAGTAAATGCCGAAGCAAAAATCGTAGTGGATAGATCTGACTACGATGTCAGATATGGTTCGGGTAGTTTCTTTGACAGCCTGGGCGATAAGACGATTTACGACGAGTTTGATTTG
>CALMIT010000189.1 GCA_937864255.1 uncultured Saprospiraceae bacterium | reverse complement strand
CGTACCAATGCCGAGCCGTCGGCTTGGGTGGCCAGTTTTCCTGTTTCTATAATCACTTCTCGGCCATCCGGCAGATGGAAACTGGAAGTAATAGGAGTTTGCATTCCCATATTATAAATTCTTATTTTTAATGATTGAAAAAAACATCTGCGTGCAATTCAGGTCGTCGTTTTGATTCTGTGTTGGCGGCCACTTTGACCGTCCGGTTTTGTTGTCTTTTTTACCTGATTCGATGCAGCAGCAGGGATTGAAAAGAAATATCTGTCTGACATTAATTGTGATGGTGCATCGCGGTGGTCGAAAGAACTTTTTTTATTCCGTTTTTGGAAACGGAGCGTAATGGTAAAGGTTGTCAAAAAAAGCCATTTTTAAATAAAAGAAAAAGTGTCCCTCGAAACGAGGCGACACTTTTGGCTTTTTTACTTACGGATACCTAACTGTTGAGTAAGGCTACGATATTTTGTAATGTCTTTTTTCGCAAGGTAGTTGAGTAGTTGTTTTCTTTTACCAACCAGGCGCAGCAATGAGCGGCGGCAGGAATGGTCTTTTTTGTTGGTATTCAGGTGCTCCGAAAGGCTCTGAATTCTGAATGTAAACAAGGCGATTTGGCCTTCTACCGAGCCGGTATTGCCTTTGTCGCCGCCATACTGGTTAAAAATGTCTTCTTTTTTCTCTTTCGTTAAATAGGTTGCCATTTTTTAAAAATATTTAAAAGGTTACCAAATGTGATCACATGGATCTTCTTTAGCGGGCGCAAAAGTACGTTTTTTCTCTACATTCGGAAATGTATTTTTTGCTCTTTTTATTTTTAGAAAAAGAGGAGCGTGCGCGCCGGTTTTCTTTTACCTTCGGCTCCGGTCAAAATTTTTTAAGAAAATGGCAAACGAACTGAATAAAAACCTGAGCCTGAGCGGGCTGACCATGATAGCCATCGGCAGTTGTATCGGCAGCGGCATTTTCCTGACGCCTTCCGAAATCGCCACCCACCTGCCTTCGTCCGGCCCGATACTGCTGGTTTGGATACTGGGCGGAGTGATAGCGCTGACGGGAGCTTTGACTTTTGCAGAGTTGGGCGGCATTTTTACCGGCACGGGCGGCGTGTATGTTTA
>CALMIT010000188.1 GCA_937864255.1 uncultured Saprospiraceae bacterium | reverse complement strand
CGTAAAATTGGACAGTTCGGAGGCGGATAACGAATATTTCATGTTCGATTCAAATGGCAAACTGGTCGAAATGGGATCCTTTCCAAAGCCGCATTCTCCGGATTATAAAAACATTTTTGAGTATGAAAACGGAACTTTGAAAACTTGGAAACAGTACTCCTCGATCACACCGGGCGCACCCATTCAATTGATACAAACGACTGAGTATGAATACGATGGAAATTTGCCAAAAGGTTTTAAAAATTTCCAAAACGGAGTCGTGACAGATTTTGGAACATTCACCCACGATGTTGCCGGAAAAAAAGTTTTGATAGAAAGATTTTATGCTTCAAATACCGTCCGAATAGAGCGCTACGAATACACTTTCGGAAATCTTGCCAACCCGCTTTATTTCATGGAGCCGCAAATCGAATATTATCCGAACACCCAATTTTTGCCGGTGTCAAAAACGGCATTTGACGTAGTCACGCTTCAACAAATCGGGGAGACTTCATTTGAATTTCAAACCAACGCACAAGGGCAGGCTGAAAAAGCAAAAATCTTTCAGGATGGGCAGGAGACAGGCGCCTACCGGTTTTATTTTGATTGCAATTGAGTCCGCTTATTTATCCTGCTTCGCAAAAACTTTTTTCAGCAGATCGCTGGTACGTTCGCCGGTGTTTTCGCGGATGCTGCGCTCTTTTTTCTCCACGAGGCTAAACAAACCCGCCAGCGCTTTTTCGGTCACATAGCGGTCGAGTTCGGGATTGGCTTTGCTCACGAAAGGTAATTTGTTGTAAGCATTCACGGCGCCGCGCCAGTATTCGCGGGCATTCACCTCGTCCAAAGCAGATTGAATCACGGGCATAAACTCGCCGAAAAGCGGGTCGTAAGTGGAATTGTGCAGGTATTGGGTGGCAGCATTTTTCTCGCCCATCAGGATATTCATCGCGTCTTTAAAAGTCATTTTTTTGATCGCATTCACAAAAATCGGCTTGGCTTTGGCGGCGGCGAGTTCGGCCGCGCGGTTCATTTTTTCTTCGAGGTCGCGCTCCACATTCGACCAGCCGGGTACTGCTTTCAGCTTGTTGGTCACTTTTTGAGCGTCTTCGGGAATCAGAATTTTGTAGGCACTTTTATAATAACCGTCGGGCGCGTGCAGAAAATCAACCGCCTCCCCTACTCCTTTATCCAGCGCCTCTTTGAGTCCGCGCCCCACTTCGTCTTGCGACAAGCCGGCGCCCGAACCAACGGCGTCTTTCGCTTTATTGAGCAAATCTTTGAATTGGGCATTTGCCTGGAGAGAAAAAACGAGGAGCAAAACAGGTAGTATGATATTTTTCATTTTCTAATTTTTTAAAAATTTTGAACAGCTAAAAACTCACGTCAAAGGAAACGGATAAACCCGGAATTTGCTTCCGCCGGCGAAAGCCTTAATTAAAAATTAACGAGAATTTCTGTGCCACCCTCAAAATCACACTTTTAAAAATTCAGCTACTTTTGCGGCATGCAATGGATAAGCTACTTTTTTGCGCGGGCGATCGTTGCCGGATTTTGGCTGATACCTTTTTCGGTTTTGTACAAAATTTCCAACGGACTTGCCTTTTTGTTGTATAAAGTAATCGGCTACCGCGCCGGCGTGGTAGAAGAAAACCTGCGCCGCTGCTTCCCCGAAAAATCGGCGGCGGAAATCAAAAATCTCGCATACAAATCCTATCTCAACCTGAGCGACATCACCCTGGAAACCATCAAATCACTCAGCACCCCCGTGCCCGAAATTGTGCGCAGATACAAAGTCTGCAACCCGGAAATTTTGGAAAAATATTTTGACGAAGGTCGTACCGTCATCATCTGCGGCACGCATTACAACAACTGGGAATGGGGCGTGCTGACCATCAATCTCGCGTTTCGAGCGCAGACTTTTGGCATCAACAGCCCGCTGACGAATAAACTGGTGGATAATTTTATCAACAAAAAACGAGTGCGGGGCGGCATGGAACTGGTACCAAAACCGACGACTTTTGAGCACATCGAAGCCAACCTGCACCGGCCGGGCGCTTACCTGATTTTGGGCGACCAGTCGCCGTCCAACCGCAAAAGAATTCACTGGGTGAATTTTTTGGGTGTCGAAACCGCCTGCGCCTCCGGCGCTGATTTCATTTCAAAAAAATACAACTTTCCGGTTTTTTATCTCGAAATTCAGCGGGTAAAAAGAGGCTACTATGAACTGCATTTTTCGGAATTGTTCATGGAGCCGAGACAAGCCGGGGAAGGCGAAGTGACTCAAAAATTGATGGAAAATCTCGAAAAAGCAGTCCGCCGCCAGCCCGAAAACTGGCTTTGGTCGCACCGGCGCTGGAAGATAAAAAGGGAAGATTTGGTGTCTGTCTGAAAAAACGAATTGAATTCCGGCGCGTTTCGTTTTAGCGCTATTTAAAAGCTTTTAAGGCTTTCCTTCTTTTTCCACTTTTTCAAAATCGCCGGCTTTGACAAACACGAATTTTTCCGGTTTGATGTATTTTTTCATCGCAGCCTGGATTTGCTGAGGCGTCAATGCCTGGATTTTTTTCTCCAGTTCAGCGTCCCAGATAATGTCGCGATTGATGTACAAATTATTGTTCAAAGTGCCGACAAGTCTTGAATCCTGCGCGCGGTTGACCGCCTGGCTTTGCAACCAGCCCGCTTTTGCCGCCGCCACTTCCTCGGCAGTAAAACCGTCTTTCAGCATTTTTTCGATTTCCTCTTTGTACGCCGTCTCGAGGCGCGAAAGATTTTCGGGCGCATAAATGGCGTACGAACCAAACATGCCCGACTCGTCGAGCGAACCGGCGGAAAACCAACTGCCCACGCCGTAGCTGATGCCTTCCTGCTGGCGTATGCGCGTCGCCAGGCGTGAATTCAAAAATCCACCGCCGAGCATAAAATTGCCGAGTACCAAAGCGGGATAATCGGGGTCGTCGTCGCGCACCGCCAAATTCTGACCGGCCAAAAACAGTGCGTTGGCTTTATCGGGCGTGTTGATTTTTTTGTCAACGGCGTTCACTTCTTTATATTCATCGGGGATGCGGCTGAATTTGCGCGGACTTTTCCAATCTTTCAACGAAGCCAAAATTGCCTTTTTGATTTCGTCTTTTTCAAAATCGCCCACCACGGCTACCGTTGCGTCGGAAGCGCCGTAAAAATCTTTGTAAAACTGCCGCACATCTTCCACTTTCACACTTTTCAAAGCCGCCGCTTCTTCGTCAAAAGTTTTGGTGTACCGCGGATCGTCCGCCGGGTAAGGCCGCATCAGGCGGTCAAAAGTATTATCAGCAAGCGCCTCAGGCTCGGAACGTTGCGCCTCGATACCCCCAGTTCTTCTTCCACCAGCTTGTCAAATTCTTCTTTTGAAAATGCAGGTTTTTTGAGCATTTCCATCACGAGGTTTATGGTTTCCGGCAATTTGTCGCGCTCGGTTTCTATAGTCACATTCACGTTGTTCACGCCGCCGCCGATGCGCACGCGGGCTTTTAATCTGTCCAGTTCATCTTGTATTTGCTGGCGCGTTTTGGTAGCAGTGCCTTTGTCCAGCAACGACGCCGTCAAACCGGCTACCGTGGATTTTCCTTTCAGGCTGTTCAAATCGCCGAAGCGCAGCGTGATGCGCGCTGCCACTGCGTCGCCCCTGGTTTCTTTGGGGAGCAGCGCGTATTCCAGCCCCGCGGCAGCTTCCATTTTTTCGGTTCGCTTTGCAATATTTTCCGGTGAAGGATCAAATTCTTCGCCCATAGCTATTTCAGCCCTGCCTTTATAATCCTGCACCAAAGCTGCCACATCGGGCGCGTCAGGTATCTCCGCCCTGTCGGGTTTTTCTACCGGAGTAAAAGTGCCGACCGTACGGTTGGAAGGTTTGAAATATTTTTTTGCAATGGTCGCCACGTCCTCCGGCGTCACACTTTCGAGGCGGTCGCGATAAAGAAACAATAGTCGCCAGTCGCCCTGGGCGATGTATTCGCTCAAAAACAAACCGACACGGTTGGCGTCGTTGAAAGCAAGGTTCCAGGTTTTGAGCAGGCGGGGGTTT
>CALMIT010000187.1 GCA_937864255.1 uncultured Saprospiraceae bacterium | reverse complement strand
AGACGATTGTGGCAATTCGGGTAGTGCTGCCCAAACCATCCGCGTAAGCGCGACTGTAGATATTGAAAAAATAAGCGCGCAGGCTACGGACTGCGGTTTTGACAATGGCGCTGCTTCCGTCGAAATCGTGGGCGACGAAGCGAACTTGGTTTACACCTGGCAGCCCGATCTGGGTACACCCAATACGGCCGGAAACGCGCGAACTGATTTGCCCGCCGGCGATTACACAGTCACTTTTCATGTCGTTGATTTTCCATTGTGTACCCAACAAGTCAACATTCGTGTGAAAGACGGCTGCGACGTTTCCGAAAGAGACACCATTTTGGTCAATCTTTTGGATCAGGCTACTTTGATTTGTCTTGACTCCTTCATTTTGGAAAATCAAAATCCGATTGTGGGTATCCAACTGTGCGACGCCGGCGATGCTGCTACCGTACTGGCTTCCGATCCGGATCAAAACTGTTTGCTGCTCACGCCTGCACCGGGTTTCACCGGGCAATCGCCCGACACGATTTGTATCATTCACTGCTTTAGTCTGGGTAATTGCGATACAACGCTAATCGTGGTAAATATTGACCCGAATAATATTCAACCCTGTGTCGGAAATCCCGGAATTTTTGATGAAAATCATCTCGTTTTGGGAATTTCAAATTGCGATGCGGACAAGGAAGTCTGTCTGGATATAGAGCCGGATGTGGTTCCTGATTTTGATTTTGAAGTGGATGGCGCTGCCTATCAGGGCAGTTTTGAGGTTTGTGAATTTGAGCGCTTTGTCAGCTATTCTTACTTTTTGCTACCGGGCAATGGCGCGCAGGGACCGTATTATCTGGAAGGATGGCAGGCAGGAAACAAGCTCTTCAAAGGCGGTTTTGAAAATATCGCCGCATTGGTTGACTCGATGAATTTGTGGAATCCGGCAGGCAACTGGCAATTAAACGCCGTGACCAAAATGATCAAGAGCGGCGGCACAACTGATTCGTACGGCGCTATGCGCATTGTACAGACGCAAACAGCCGTTGCCACTTCATTGGAACCAAACCTCGGTTCCAGAGCTGCTTCTGTCAGCCTCGGTCTCGGCGCAGGAAATCACGAATTAATCGTCACCGATATTATCACGGGTTGTCCCGATACCGCGCAAATTGATATCTATTGTCTGAAAACGCAGGAATTGTGGGACACTTTGCGCGTGGACGAAACGCATATTAAATGTGTTGACATCAGTGAATTGCCCGGCGTCCTGAGAGGTTTTTCAACTGATTTACAAAACTCGCGTGTCACCTGCGTGGAACTGATGTCGGTAGAAAACACAGGCTGCGTGTCATACCTGGCGCGGCAGCCCGGACAGGACAGGCTTTGTCTGATGGCTTGCGATGAATTCGGGTTGTGCGATACGACTTTCCTCAACATCGTAATTCTTGAAAAAGAAAATACAAGCCGGGAATTGATCGTACACAACGGCTTTTCGCCCAATGGCGACGGACAAAACGACATTTTCACAATCAAAAACATTGAGTTTTATCCTGACAACCAGTTGACGATTTTCAACCGTTGGGGTAATGAAATTTTGAAAGTGAAAGGATATAAAAACGACTGGAAAGGCGCCTGGAAAGGTAAAGACCTGCCCGACGGGACTTACTATTACCTGCTGGACGATGGTTTTGGAAACATCCTTTCAGGATTTATCCAGATCGAAAGATGATCATGTTGTATGAACCCCAGGCTTGGGGAAGGGAGGAAATTCTGTTAGACAAACCAAACAGTTTAATTTAAGAATTTTCTCATGATTGGTAATTTTGGGTCAGCCGGGCGAAGAAAATCGCCCGGCTTTCTTTTTAAAATTTCCAATCTATCCGCACGGTGTAATTGCGTGGCGCTTCCATCAATCCAGGCCGGAACGAGTACATCCGGTTTGTAATATTATTGACGATGATGGAAAGTTTGCCGTGTTCTTTCAAAAATTTGAAACCCAGCCGCGCGCCCAGCACATTTGTGCCGGTGTTGTTTTCGGCGCGGTAAGTTCTCAGTCCCGGAACGATAAGGCTTTCAAAAGCAGCGTCCACGGCTTTCATGTTGCTGTTGTAATTGTATGAAATTCCCAAACTGATAAATTTCCAGGAGGATTCCACGTCCACTTTCAGCGTATGTTGAAAACGGTATTTTAAAAAATTCTCCTTGAGCGACGAGCGCTGCGCATTTAGTTGGCCTTCCGTCAACGTGTCGCCCGCCATCGAAGGCGTCAAATCAAATTGCTGGAATTTTGGATCGAGGTAAGTGTAACCGGCTAAAATATTGGTTGGCAAACCAAAAAAACTGCCCTTTCCGGCTACGGTCGCTTCCACTCCTTTTATCACCGTACCGCCCACATTTTGAGACTGAAATCCAAAATTAAAAGGGTCAGGACTAAAATTGAATTCCATCATGTCGTTGTATTCATTCCAAAAAATTGCCAGGTCGAAAAATCCGTCAAAATCCAAAAGCTGAAAACCCTGCTTGATACCCAGTTCTGCCGACCAGCCCGTTTCAGACTGCAAACGCGGGTTGGGAAGAATCGGAATGCCGCCAAAAGTCGTCGTAATAAAACTTTCAGCCACCGTCGGAAAACGATAACCCTGCCCCCACGAAGCGCGAATAAATGAATACTCGGCGACCTGATAATTTAACCCTGCCCGCCAGACCGGCTTCGACTCGATTATTTTGCCGTCAGGAATGGTGTCGCAAATTTGGCGGCCGGTAAAAAGGTCCGTCCGGCAGTTAAAAAGTTCGGGAGCAAAGAGTGTATTGTGTTCAAACCGGAAACCGAGCGAGGCATTCAGCCGGTCAAAAAGTTTTTGATCTAACTGGATAAAGCCCGCCAGATTTTGCGCGCTGAAAGTGGTGTCTCCGTATAATTCCGCCACAATTTTATTACCCGTGTAAACGAGGCCTGCCGTAGCGACGAGGTTTATTTTTTGAAAAGTTTTCTGAAACTGGTACTCCGAATA
>CALMIT010000186.1 GCA_937864255.1 uncultured Saprospiraceae bacterium | reverse complement strand
AAAGAGCCTTGACAGCCGGCAGATTCAAATAATCAGTAATTTTTTTTCTTTTGTTTTTTTCTGCTACGCCCATCACCGATAAAGGCATGCTTCCTGACTGATTCAACTGGAAATCGTCGAAAAGCGGACCCTGATTGGCAGTCAAATCATCGGTAGCCGGCACGGTGTCCAGCGTATATTGGCTGCTGTCCACATTACCCAAAGAATCAACGGCCTAAACAGTATCTATTTTGGTAGCGGCAGGAGTTTCCACACTTGTAGAATCGCCGCTTTCCAGTTTTTTGAGTTTTTCGTTTGCTTGCAGGAATGCCTGCTGAATGCCCGCGTCGCTGGCGCGGTAAACATCCCAAAATTCCAATTTGGCGGCAGCCGAAAGGAAAGTCCTGGCGCGCTCCGGGTTGTCAATGCCGGGTAGTTCCACAACGATCAAGTCTCTCGAAGCATCAAGTGAAACGTTGGGCTGTACTACGCCGAGTTTGTCAATCCTTTCTTTCAATCTTTTGAAAGTCAAATCCACCGTTTCGTTCGCTTTTGAGCGGATAAGCTGGGCTACCTGAGCGTCTGATGATTCAAAATTTATATTGTCCTGGCGGAGCGACTCATTCAAGGCAAAAATCTCGGCAAGTTTTTTACCATTTGCCAATTTTTGAAATTCTTGTACAAACAAAGTCACGAAGTCAGATTGTGAATTCGCCAGTGCTTTTTCCGCATTATCAAGTGCTTGGGTAAAGGTAGGGTCTTTGCTATCCAATGAGAGCGCTTTGATGAAATCCTTCAAATCCACTTGCAATACCACACTCATGCCGCCTTTCAGGTCAAGTCCCAAAGCCAATTGGCTGCCTTTCAATTCCTGATAAGTGTATTTTTTGATCATAGGAATGGAAAAAACCACTTCGCTGGACATAGAGTCCAGATATTGAGTGCGGTATATTTTTTCCTTGGTTTGGTCTCCTCCTGCTCTGGAAACAGCATAGTTTTCCGCGTCTCTTTCTACACGCTGGGTAGGCAAAACCAAAAGGTATTGCCAAAGGCAAACAAGCGTCATCACCACCAGGAAAAACTTTACAACTCCTTTACTTTGCATTGCTTAAAAATTTATTTTTTTTGAATGTGTTAGAAAAAACCGTGCAAATATACGGCATTTACTTAATTTTTTATTTTTTGTTTCAAGCGTCTCTTTTTTTCTACCTTTGCTCGCAACCAAACATTTATACCAAAATTTTTTAATTCAAAATTCAACAAACTATGGGTCTGTTTTCATTTTTGAAAAATGCCGGAGCTAAGCTTTTCAATAAAGATGCCGGAAAACCAAGTGAGCCGACTGCCGCCGATAAAATGGCAGAAGAAGTGCTACGCAAACAGAAAGAAACACTGCTAAAAGGACTGGCAGAAAGTATGGCAATTCCGGTGGAGGGGCTTTCCGTGTCATTCGACGGCGATACGGTGACGGTGTACGGTACGGTGCAATCGCAAGCTGACCGCGAAAAATTAATATTGACACTCGGCAACGTAGATGGCGTGGCTCAGGTGGATGACAGGATTTCGGTAGTGGTGCCGGAGCCGGAGGCCGATTTTTATGAAGTGAAAAAAGGCGATACGCTCTCAAAAATAGCTAAGGAATATTACGGCAATGCGATGAAATACCCGGTAATTTTTGAGGCGAATAAGCCGATGCTTAAAGATCCGGATTTGATTTATCCGGGGCAGATGCTTCGTATTCCGAAATTGTAAGAGGATAGTTTTCTGCAAAAAAAACAGGGCGGTTGATTCATGAATCAACCGCCCTGTTTTTTTTGTCTGACAGCTATTTTTTATCGGCTTCCACTTCCGGCATTTTACATTCTTCACCGGCTTTTTTTCCACAGACCGAGCATTCGCCGATTTCATTTTTCAGCATCGGATTATTGCTGGCACAAGTCCCTCTGAATTCCTGACCGGTTACGATGTGGCGAATATTTATCAGCACAAAACCCAAACCGAAAAAAGCGAAAATGATTAAAAATATGGATAGGAACGACATGAAATAAAATCTTTAAATAAGAATTGTTGAAAACTTTTTTCACTAATGGAAACGCATCAACGCCATTCGCGTTTACCTTTGGAAACCTGTTTGCAAATCTATAACAAAATGTCCATAGCCAATCATTCTTTCCAACATAAACTGGATGCTTTTGGTCGCTTGCTCACGATCATGGATGAATTGAGAGCGCAATGTCCCTGGGACCAGAAGCAGACTTTTCTCTCATTGCGCAACCTGACTATTGAAGAAACTTACGAACTCGCAGACGCACTTTTAAAAGAAGACTTGTCTGAAATAAAAGAAGAAATCGGCGACCTGATGTTGCACATGGTTTTTTATGCAAAAATCGCTTCCGAAAAAAATGCCTGGGATATAGCTGATGCATTGGACGCGATATGTGAAAAATTAATCAACCGGCATCCGCACATCTATGGCGAAACCAAAGTGCAAAATGAAGAGGACGTGAAAAAAAACTGGGAGCAACTCAAACTCAAAGAAGGTAAAAAATCCGTCCTGGCCGGCGTGCCGGATGCTCTGCCGGCTATGATCAAGGCTTACCGGATGCAGGAAAAAACGAAACAGGTAGGGTTTGAGTGGGAAAATAAAGAGCAGGTTTGGGAAAAAGTAGTCGAAGAAATCTACGAGATGCACGAAACGATAACCGAAAACATGCCGCAGGAAAAAAAAGAGGAAGAGTTTGGCGATGTGCTGTTTGCATTGATTAATTACGCAAGATTTCAAAATATAGACCCCGAAACGGCATTGGAGCGAGTCAATCAAAAATTCAAATCAAGATTTGAATACATCGAAAAAAACGCCGCCAGAGACCTGATGGATATGAGCCTGGAAGAAATGGACGCGCTCTGGAATGAAGCCAAAAAGACAGAAAAATCAATTTCCAAAACCAATTAAAATGATGTAATGGAATACAGGAGACTCGGAAAAACGGGATTGCAGGTCAGCGCTTTGTCGCTCGGAAGCTGGCTTACTTTCGGCAAACAAATCGGCGACGAAATTTCAGAGAAATTAATGACCGTCGCTTACGAACACGGCGTGAATTTTTTTGATAACGCCGAGATATATGCACGTGGCAAGTCAGAAATTGTCATGGGCAATATTTTGAAAAAAATGAATTGGGAACGCAGTTCTTATCTGGTGAGCAGCAAGGTATTTTTTGGCGACGGCGGCAACAAACCCAACCAAACCGGACTCAGTCGCAAGCACATCGTCGAAGCCTGCGAAGCTGCTTTGAAGAGACTTCAGGTGGATTATATTGACTTGTATTTTTGTCATCGCCCTGATAAGAACACGCCGATTGAAGAGACTGTCTGGACGATGAATAACCTGATCCAACAGGGAAAAATTTTGTATTGGGGTACTTCTGAGTGGTCGGCTCAGGAAATAATGGAAGCACACATGGTAGCCAGAGACTTGCGTCTGATCGGTCCGTCCATGGAGCAGCCCGAGTACAATATGTTTAACCGCCGGAAAGTAGAAGTGGAATTTAGTCAGGTTTATAAAACCGTCGGTCTGGGTACCACGATTTGGTCGCCCCTGGCTTCGGGCGTTTTGACAGACAAATATTTATCGAAATTTCCCGAAGGAACGCGCATGAGTATGGACGGGCTGGCATGGTTGAAAGAAAGATCACTGACTCCCGAAAGGCTTGAAAAAGTGAGAGAGCTTAAAAAACTGGCGGACAAACTGGGCGCCTCCCTGCCAAAGTTGGCAGTTGCCTGGTGTTTGAAAAATCCGAATGTGAGTACGGTGATTTTGGGCGCGTCTAAAGTAGAACAGTTGGAAGAAACTCTGAAATCCATACATTCTATTTCGCTCATTGACGACGAGGTGGAAAAAAGAATCGAGGACATTTTACAAAATAAACCGCAGGCTCCTGCTTTTTAAAAAACAAGCAGCCCGTCGGTAACGATTTACCGACGGGCTGCCTCTTTATAAAACAATGAGTAATTTTTTATACTTCTACTGATTCCTGGACTTTGACCGGTACTACCCAGCCATATGGGTCATCCAACCTGCCTGAGCGCATTCCGTTAATTTCGTCTTTCAGCATTTGACCTATTTTTCTTTCTTCCAGCGGTGGCAGGTGCATCATGAAATCAAGATGCTGAATATCAGCCACATGTGCGACTACAGCCGCCGTACCTGCGCCAAATGCTTCCTGCAATTTTCCGGCTTTGTATGCTTCAACGATTTCGTCTATCGAAATTAATCTTTCTTCTACCGGAATGCCTTTGTCTTTCAAAAGTTTCAAAAAGCTGTCGCGTGTGATGCCTCTGAGGATAGCGCCGTAAGTGCCGGGCGTTACTACTTTGCCGTCTATCACAAAAAACAAATTCATCGTACCGACTTCCTGCACATATTTGAATTCAACGGCGTCCAGCCACATTACCTGATCAAAACCTTTTTCATTTGCCAGTTTTGCTGGTAGCAGCGATCCGCCATAATTACCGGCGGCTTTCGCTTCGCCCACGCCGCCTTTCACAGCCCGTACGTATTGCGTTTCGGTGATCAGTCTGACTGGTTTTGGATAATACGGTCCTACCGGGCCGGTCATAATGACAAATCTATATGATTGAGAAGCTTTTACGCCGATAAATTCATCGGTGGCAAACATAAAAGGCCGGATATATAATGCGCTGCCTTCTTGTGGCGGTATCCACGATTGGTCAATACTCACCAGTTGGTGCAATGCTTCCAAAAACCATTCTTCGGGAAAAGAAGGCATACACATTCTCTGGGCAGAAAAATTGAGCCGGCGTGCGTGCATTTCAGGGCGAAAAAGTACAGGTGTTCCGTCCTGCATTTTTGTCGCTTTCATACCTTCAAAAATAGACTGACCGTAGTGAATTGCCATCATGGCCGGGTGCATCGGCATCGGCGCGAAAGGCACGATTCTGCAATTATCCCATTTGCCGTCTTTATAGTCGGCAATGAACATGTGGTCAGAAAAAACTTTGCCGAAAGGGATATTTTCAAAATCCACTTCTGAAATTCGGGAAAGATTTGATTTGGTTACGGAAATTTTCATTGTCATTTGAAGGAACTTTTTCGCAAATATAACTTAATTTTGATTTCAATAAAAACTATTGATTTTTTTTCTTTAATTCTTTGAAAAAAATACAGTTTGGAAAATTTTATTCTGCAAGACATCTATAATCGGGGAAACGTCATTTTCGTGGAAGATGAAAAGGTATTTTGGGAAAATTGTACGGGCGAGGGAAAAGCCGGCGTGTTAATTCTCTGCGCAGACGCCCCTGAAAATGAAACCTCGGCTGAGTTTTTAAAAAAAATTATAGCGGCAGTGCAGCTTGAATTTGGTGAGGATACATTTTTCAGAAATATCACACCTGCTGAAAAATTTAGCCTTATGCAAATCTGCCGGCGGCAGCAAATTCAAAAAGTGCTGGTATTCGGATTGCCCTTATCCGGGCTGGGTTTTAATTTGGATTTGAAGTTTTACGACATTTATCAAAATGCCGGTTTTCAATTATTAAATTGTGAATCGCTGGCGTTGATAGAAAGTGACAAACAGCGCAAAACTGCTTTGTGGCAGTCGCTTAAAGTGATGTTCGGTTAAACCGTTTTTTATGAAAAAAGAAATCGTATTTGCCACCGGCAATCGCAATAAAATAAACGAGATACGCAAAATGCTGGGCGAAGAATATGAGATTTTGGGTTTGGAAGAAATTGGTTTCAAAGGCGAAATTCCGGAGACCGGAGCCACTTTTGAGGAAAATGCGCTTCAAAAGGCGCAGTTCTTATTTGAAAAATTCGGACTTGCCTGTTTTGCGGAAGACAGCGGCTTGGAAGTGGATGCGCTTGGCGGCGCGCCGGGGGTTTTTTCTGCCCGCTATGCCGGAATCCGAAAAAATGATGCGGATAACATCAAATTGCTGCTCGAAAATCTCGAAAATAAAACCGACCGCGCAGCCAGATTCCGCTGTGCTATTGCTTATTTTGATGGCTCAGCCCCTCGTTTTTTTGACGGAAAAGTGGAAGGACAAATCGCACATGCACCCGTGGGCGAGGGGGGATTCGGTTATGATCCGGTTTTTATTCCGCAGAATTTTGACAGAACCTTCGGTCAATTCAGTTTGGAAGAAAAAAATAAAATCAGTCACAGGGCGCAGGCCGTAGCCGGCTTCATACAATTTTTGAAAAGTAGAAAAAGCTGAAAAAGACTTACTTTTGCCCTCCGCGCGAAAACAGCAGGATATGAATCTGGAAAATTTTCATGACTTTTTGAATAATCCTTCCAATTTGCACAGAATTGGCTATCAGGAGTTGAAGTCATTGGTCTTGCAGCATCCGTACAGTCAAAATCTTCGCCTGCTTTTATTGATAAAAAGCCGGATGGAAAAACACCCCGACTTTGACCGGAATCTGCAACTTGCCGCCGCTTATTCGGTGGACAGAAGCAAATTATTTCAGATACTTCAGAACCCTTATTTTGAATTGCGGAAAGAATCGGCGCTTGCTTTCAATGATGATTTTTTGGAATTAAAAGACCTCGCCGATTTGGAAACCCTGGAAAAAATACCACAAAAACAGGACGAAGGATCTGAGGAAATTAAAACGGCAGAGGCGCTGAATTACCTAAACTGGGCGGATGAACTGACTACGTCGGATGACGCGAACGAACCCGACGAACAGGAAGAGCCGCCGTTTATGAATATGGAAAACTTTTTACAGACGGTTGCTGCGCTGAGTCCCGAACAGGTGATTGAAGAGGAAATTGCGGAAGCGGAAATTACACAAACGGATGACGCGGACGAAGATCAAATGGATTGGCTGGAGGCATTTGCGGCTTTGTCTGAATTTGTAGAGAACAAATCAGGTGAAGCAACCGCATCAACCGAACAAAAGAAAAGTGCAGAGACCATTCCTTTTGAAATCACAAACGAGGAGCCTACGGAGGACAAGCTTTCTCAAAGAACGATACACAAGCCTCTGCCCAAAACTTCTTTCACCAGTTGGTTGCAGCAATTTGAAAAACCCCAAATCGGTCTCAGCTATCCGAAGATGAAAAATGTGCAGGAAGCACAAGCAGAACCGCTCCCTGTCGAGAAGAAAAAAAAGACCAAAAAAAAATCGGAAGCCGATAAGTTAGCAGAATTGAGCCTTTTGGAAAATGACGAGATTATCTCCGAAACTTTGGCAGAATTGTTGGTGGCTCAAGAGCAAAAAGAGAAAGCCATGGTGATGTTTGAAAAATTGCGTTTGAAATTTCCCGAAAAAAGTTCTTTATTTGCGGCTCGAATTGAAAATCTTAAAAAAAGTTAGATATGTTGACAAGTATGACCATTCTGATAGCACTGGTTTCGGTACTCTTGATAGGAGCCGTGCTGATACAAAATCCAAAAGGCGGGGGGGTGGATTCCACTTTTGGCGGGTCTCAGGCCAACCAAATGTTCGGAGCAGCCAAATCTGCCGATTTTATTGAAAAAGCTACCTGGTACCTGGCGGCAGCGCTTTTTATCCTGTGTATTGTCACCAGCCTTCTGGTGGGTGGTCCGGGTGGAATTGAAGACATTCCGCTTCAGTCTCAGTAAGATTTAAAAAAACTTATCAAAAAGCGGCGACGGAATATTCCGTCGCCGCTTTTTGTTTTTTGACCTGTCGTTTTTGGCTTGCCATGTTGTCAAGAATCATCGCGGTTTCTGACAATTTATTACACAAAAAATGACATATCGGCAGAAAAACCAGACTGGCACAAAGAATGATCAGCCCTCGGTATCACGAATTTTTATTCTTTAACATTTTCAAACTTTAAACAATAAACGATAGTTATTATGAAGCCAATTAATGACAGAGTGGTAATCAAACCCGCCCCCGCTGAAGAGAAAACAAAAGGCGGTATTATCATCCCCGATACTGCCAAAGAAAAACCGCAACGCGGTGAAGTTGTGGCGGTAGGCCCCGGAAAAGAAGGCAAAAAAATGACTGTAAAAAAAGGCGACATTGTGTTGTACGGAAAATATTCCGGTCAGGAATTGAGCTACAACGGCGACGATCTGCTGATCATGCGTGAAGATGATATTCTGGTCATCATGGATTAATTTTTTTTAAATGCAGGATAATCCCAAAACCTGCTTTTTTTGTTTAAACTACATTTTAAAACCAATAAAAATTAATATTTAAAATGGCTAAAGAAATTCGTTTTGACAGCGAGGCAAGAGAAAAATTGAAATCCGGTGTGGATGCCCTCGCCAATGCGGTAAAAGTAACCCTGGGTCCTAAAGGACGCAACGTGGTCATTCAGAAAAGCTTCGGCGCTCCGGCTATCACCAAAGACGGCGTGACGGTAGCTAAAGAAATTGAACTGGAAGATGCGGTAGAAAATATGGGTGCGCAAATGGTAAAAGAAGTAGCGTCCAAAACCGCCGATGCAGCGGGCGACGGTACGACTACGGCAACCATCCTCGCGCAGGCAATGATCAATGCCGGTTTGAAAAACGTAACGGCTGGCGCCAATCCGATGGATTTGAAAAGAGGAATGGACAAAGCCTCAAAAGTGATTGTAGAAAATCTGCGTACGCAAAGTGAAGTCATCGGCAATGATTATGAAAAAATCCGCCAGGTAGCTACCATTTCTGCTAACAATGACGAGGAAATCGGGACGCTGATAGCAGACGCCATGAAGCGCGTCAGCAAAGACGGCGTTATCACCGTGGAAGAAGCAAAAGGTACGGACACGTACGTGGAAGAAGTACTCGGTATGCAATTCGACCGCGGCTATCTCTCTCCTTATTTCGTGACTGATCCGGAAAATATGACGGTAGAGTACGAAAATCCTTACATCCTGATTTATGATAAAAAAATCAGCAACATGCAGGAAATGTTGCCGATTTTGGAAAAAGTAGTAGCGACCAATCGTCCGTTGTTGATTATTTCCGAGGATGTTGAGAGTGCTGCTTTGGGCGTATTGGTGGTCAACCGCCTGCGCGCTAATCTGAAAATCGTAGCCGTAAAAGCTCCGGGCTTCGGCGACCGCAGAAAGGCGATGCTGGAAGATATTGCTATCCTGACCGGCGGCACTGTGATCAGCGAAGAAAAAGGTTACAAATTGGAAAATGCAGATCTTTCATACCTCGGCGTTTGCGAAAAAGTATCCATTGACAAAGACAATACTACGCTCGTAAACGGCAATGGCGACGCTGAGCAAATCAAAGCGCGCATCAATCAAATCAAGCAACAAATTGAAGCGACGACTTCTGATTACGACAGAGAAAAATTGCAGGAAAGACTTGCCAAATTGGCGGGTGGCGTGGCAGTTTTGTATGTAGGCGCACCTACCGAAATTGAAATGAAAGAGAAAAAAGATCGCGTGGATGACGCACTACATGCGACGCGTGCAGCCATCGAGGAAGGTATCGTGACTGGCGGCGGCGTAGCATTGGTGAGAGCGATTGAAGCGCTCAAAAACCTGAAAGGCGCCAACGAAGACGAGACCATCGGCGTCAGCATCGTACGCAAAGCACTGGAAGCGCCGCTGCGCACCATCGCCGAAAACGCAGGCGTGGAAGGTTCGGTAGCATTACAAAAAGTAGTCAACAGCAAAGGCGACATGGGCTACAATGCGCGTACCGACAAATACGAAAATCTGAAAGGCGCCGGCGTTATTGACCCGACGAAAGTGACGCGTATCGCTTTGGAAAATGCCGTTTCCATTTCCGGAATGGTGCTGACCACAGAATGTGTGATCAATGATAAAAAAGAGAAAGAGGCTCCTCACGCTCACGCCATGAACGGCGCGGGTATGGGCGGAATGATGTAATTTGATTAAAAATTGAAAGATTCAAAAATTTCAAGATTTAATCACATCATTTTTTGATAAAATCCCCGATTGAACCCTTCAATCGGGGATTTTTGTTTTACATCAATAGTTTCCAA
>CALMIT010000185.1 GCA_937864255.1 uncultured Saprospiraceae bacterium | reverse complement strand
ATCCATTCAAAGCCGAAAGCCGCCTGATAATATAAAGCAGACTGCTTGGCGTTGCCTACATAAAATTCGATATGATCCGTGCCGTTGATCGGAAAAAAATCTTCGGTGGGGGTTGGTTTTGATTTGGACAGAGTTTGCATGATAGAATTTCTTTTAAAATTTTATTGATTGCTTTTGCCGCAAGGATAAACGCTGCCGACAATTTATTCAATGACTTTCATCTTTCTTTTAAAAAAATCAGACGGCTTGCGAGGCGGCAGTTTTTTGAAAAATCCTTTTTATCCGAATGATCAATTCCGCCGGTTTGAAAGGTTTGATGATAAAATCATCGGCGCCCTGCCCCGCGCCTTCCAGCAACAACTCTTCGTCTTCCAGGCTGCCAATCAAAATTACCGGAATGGTACTTTTCATCACACGCCTGATATAATTGGTCAATTCCAGTCCCGATATGTCGGCGGACTTTACATCGCACACACACAAATCGGGCATTTCTTTTTCGAGTTTTTCCAGCGCAATTTTTCCGCTTTTCGCCTTCATGAGTTCAAAACCTTGTTTTTGCAAACGGAGTTCAATCGCCGTCATCAGGATTTCTTCATCCTCACAAATCAGTATTTTCATGGTTTATCTTTTTCTCGTTGTCAATGTATTTTTCGTTTCGAACATTTCTTTACAGCGCCTCCATCGCCAGTTGCAATTCCTGGTGAATACGCGGCTCAAGACTTTCTATAATGGTCATCAAAGGTCCTATTTTTTCAAAACCGCCGCCCGATTTGGCTATTTGTTCCACCTCTTTATTTGCGTCAGCCATCAATTCATTGCCCACATACGACACGGTTGATTTGAATTTGTGGCTTACCTGGCGCAGTTCTTCCCAGTTTTTTGTTTCGTGCAAAGTTTTCATTTTGGGAATTTCTGTTTTAAACTCCTCAAGCAGCATGGCGAGTATCTCTTTTTGCATGTCTTTGTCGCCTTGTGTCATCATCTCGAGGTACTCCAGATTGATGTATTGAAAACTTTGGGTCATGTGTTTGTATTTTTATTCAAATAGGCTGCAATTTTAGCAAAAAGTTGTTCGGGTTGGAAAGGTTTGAGCACATAATCGTCCATTCCGTATTCTTTATATTTTGCATCCTTCGCGAGGTGTGCATGGGCGGTCATGGCTAAGATAGGCAAACGGGCTATTTCCACCGGCATTTTTTCGCGGATAAATTTTGTGGCTTCATACCCGTCCATCACAGGCATCTGCACGTCCATCAAAATGATGTCAAAATTTTCATTTTGCAATTTTTCAATCGCTTCCTGCCCGTTTTCGGCTATGGATATTTTAATATTATTCCACTGTCGCTCCAGTGTTTTGCGGGCTACCATCTGGTTCATTTTATGATCTTCCACCAGCAACAAGCTAAATTTCAAATCCTGATCCAACACGGGCGGCGGCGGCTCATCCTGATTTTCCGGCTCGGCGGCAATTTCAAAAATAAGATCGAAGTAAAAATTTGATCCTTCTTCCAATTTGCTCGTCGCGCCTATTTTCCCGCCCTGCTGCTCTATCAGGCTTTTTGTAATGGACAGTCCCAGCCCCGTCCCCTCATATATTCTGTCTTTTTTGCGGATACGGGTAAAACTTTCAAAAATGCTGTCGAGTTTATCTTCCGGGATGCCGATGCCGGTGTCTTCCACCGCAAAACGCAGGTGAATCCCACCTTCAAAATCGTTGAGTTTCTCTACGATAATTTTCACCCGACCCTCGTCGGTAAATTTGATGGCGTTGCCCACGAGATTGAACAGGATCTGGTTGAGACGCAACTTGTCGCCCTTCAGGATTTTTGGAATGCGCTCGTCCACCGACAGCTCCAAAAACAGGTCTTTTTCTCTGGCTTTGTACTGCATCACGTTGACCAGGTTGGAAAGCAGGTCAGGCAGGTTGAAAGGTTCGTTTTCAAAAATAATTTTGCCATTTTGAATGGTCGCGATTTCGAGAATGTCGTTGATGATGCCCAGCAAGATTTCGGACGACTGATTGATCGAACGCACCAAATCGTTTTGTTCAGTATTGAGCGGCGTTTGGGCGAGCAGATTGCTCATACCAAAAATGGCGTTCATCGGCGTGCGCATTTCGTGGCTGATGCTGGCGATAAATTGCTCTTTCAATTGCGCCGACTGCCGCGCCAGGTCGCGCGCCTTGATGAGTTCTTCTGTCTGTTTTCGCTCCGTAATATCCCTGACGATGGCGTTGTAGCCGGGAAATTCTTCGCCTTCCAGCATATTGGCTGAAACCTGGCAAATGCGCCGTTCGCCGCCCGGTCTTTCTATTTCCAATTCAAAATCACGTACTGATTTTCGAAATTTTAATTTTAATAAAAATTCATTCCGCCGCTCCGGCGCATGAAAAAGCGAGTGCAGATTTTCAATAAAAAGCAGCTCGGACTTGTTGAGATTAAAAAGTTCTTCCGCCGCCTGATTACAGTCAATCAGTTTGCCTTCAAGCGAACAGATATAAATGGCGTCTTTCGACTGGGAAAAAATTTCCTGATAGCGCTCGCGGCTTTTCATCATTTCAAAAACAACCAACAAACACTCCAAAAAGACCTGTATGACGCCGTAAAACCGCGCGCCTTCCGCCCTCTTTTCCACATTC
>CALMIT010000184.1 GCA_937864255.1 uncultured Saprospiraceae bacterium | reverse complement strand
ATTTGCAAATTACTCGTATTCAAAACGGGTCGCAAGATGGGGAATTGTGTAGAAAAACAAAAGGCAGTGATCTTCGGCAGCGACGGAATAATAGTTTTGGCGGGTTTTAAGCCTCGTAGTTTTCGTGATTTTTTCTTTGTTTTTCACAGTACACCACGAATAAAATGCCGATTGTCCAGGGAATTAGTCCAAAAGCCTATAAACGTGAATTGATGTTTAAATAGGTGGCATAAACAAACACTGCCAGCAGACCTGCCGCTCCGATAAAACGCGTTGGATATAAAATAAACAGCAATGAAACAATGGCTTCCGTCCAACCCAAAATTTGCCGAACCGAATCGGGTTGATTAAATTTTTTAAAACTCTCCGCGCTTTCCGGTTGAAAAATAAACCATAAACTCAAAAATAGCAGCACGCATCCGAGTACATACCTCAGCGCATAGTCAAGTTTATTTTTAAGGATGTATTCCATCATTTTTGTCATTTCCTAATTTAAACAATGTTAAGATAGCACGCAGCTTTGCCTTTCACAACCTGTCCAACTCATATTTTGTCAACTCATTTTCCGTGTCGCCGGTATTTAAAGTGGTGGCGGGTTCAAAGAGCATGACGGAGACTTCTTCTTCGGCGACGGGGCGATGTTCCACGCCTTTCGGGACGATTAAAAATTCGTTCTCGCCGACGGTCACCGTTCTGTCGCGGTACTCCATGTTAAAACTACCCTTGACGACAAAGAAAAGCTCGTCTTCATGATCGTGTTTGTGCCAGACAAAAGCGCCTTTGAACTTCACAAGTTTTACGTGCTGCCCGTTTAGCTCTCCCACAATCTTGGGCGACCAATATTCTGAAAACAAAGCCAGTTTTTGCACCAGGTTTACTTTTTCCATTTTGTGAGGTTTGATTTTTTGAAACGTGAATTTTGCTTGTGCAGCGTCTCTGGCGGAGATGTTGTGCGGACGGGAAACTATAGTTTGAAAGTATGATTGAGAAAAAATAGGCTGAATGAATAAAAATGAAATACAGCCTGCTAACATCCTTAGGCTTGTAAAATATGTATTCATAACTTTATTTGTTTTCAATTTTGATATAATCTAACCATATTGAATTATCTTCTAATATACGTTGCTTAATAGTTTGTTTACTAGCTTCAAAATCTAATGCCAATATTTCTTCTCGCGCAAAACTCTTGAGCTTTGGTGCTACTAAATAGTTAAAATAGCCTTGGTCTGGTGGATAACTAGCAATATCAGAAGCTAAATCTTCGGATGAAATATTTGATTCAGCGTCTATTAAATAGAGAGTACTTGTTATCGCCTTTTTTGAGTTCATAATATTAATACTATTTAATAGAACCTCCCAAAAAAGACGATATCTCTTTATGGCAGGAGAATATAAATATGCATAAAGATCGTTTATTTCTGATAGAAACCAATCCTCATCTTTCCTATATTCTAAATTATAAAGGGTGGTAAGGTTTCTAAGTTGAGTCAAATTCCATTTTTCAATTTTATTATCTACTACATCCTTCTTTATTATAAAAAATATACTATCCGAAGTATGAGTTTTCAAGTATGGTATTTCTTCAGAAACATGAAAATATGACACAAGTATATGATAATAAAAATCAGATGGCCTCAAAAATTCAGTTATTCTATCCCTTATTTGCCTAATCTGCACAGGATCAAAATACTTAAAATTATCCACTAAAAATTTATGCCTTAAATAGATTGGCAGAAAGTTATCTTTCAAAACAAAATCTAATAACTTCATAGCCTCTTCATTACTATAGGTCTTTATGAAGTAAAATTCGGAACTAACACTTTTAAAAATGGTCTGCTGATTGATAGTTTCATTTTGAAATTCCCTTAATGCCTTAATTTTCTCTGAAACGTGATTTAGCCATACCGAATCACCGAATATTTGAGCCTGTACATTATTGCTAATACAACCCAATAGTACTATGGCTACTAACAATGTTTTCATGAATTTTTATTTTAAATGTTAATGCATTTGATGAAATTGGTATCTTCTAATATTAAAATTAAGTATCTGACTTGAAATATTATACATAAAATTATAGGAGTTACGCAACGACATTAAGAACGAAGTTACGCTGAGCATTTAAAAAGATAGAATTTCTCAATGCATAAACGGAAGAAATGATCCGGTCTTTGGTCCAGCAGGCCAGTCGTTGAAAAAATAGTACTAAAAAAAATTTCAGAAGCCTGTTTCTTCATCACTTTGCTGTGATAATTGAATTGCTACGCCATTCATGGCGGAAGATTCATGAAATAAAAAATGGCTTTAGCCAAAATACCTTCGGCTAAAGCCATTTGCAAGAAATTTATCCAGCCTCCGCCTTGAAAGACGGAGCAATTGATGCTCAAAAGCTTAGTTAGTCCTAAAACCCTTATCAGCTTTTTTTTAACTCATTATAAATGTATCACCTCGCCGTAGGCGGCGGCGGCGGCTTCCATCACCGCTTCGCTCATCGTCGGGTGCGGGTGTACCGTTTTGACGATTTCGTGTCCGGTGGTTTCCAGTTTGCGGGCGGCTACTACCTCGGCTATCATCTCGGTCACATTGAAGCCGATCATGTGCGCGCCCAGCCACTCGCCATATTTTGCGTCGAAGATGA
>CALMIT010000183.1 GCA_937864255.1 uncultured Saprospiraceae bacterium | reverse complement strand
CATGTTTGACGAATCTACGCGCGATACACTCAAGATAGACCTGTGGACGACCGAAATGCAGGTGGTCGAAATGGACAGATTTATGTACCAGACTTTGCGCGGATTGGCAGATACGTACATGAAAGCCACGCAAAACCGTGAGCTTGCTACCGAGATGCAGCAGTTTGTTCGGTACTTCGGTGAAAAAACAGAAATTCTGCCCAAAGAGTAATTGTTTTCTGAAATCTTTCCTTTTTTCTACATTTGGCAGGTTTTGCAATTCGAAAAACAACTATAAGCTGCCAACATGGATATTTTAATACAAATCATGAGAGGGCTTTTGGGCATAGGAGTTTTGATAGCTCTCTGCTATTTTTTAAGCAAAAACAGAAAGGCTATTAATTGGAGGCTGGTTGGCGTTGGGTTGTCCATGCAGCTTTTGCTCGCGCTCATGATTTTAAAAGTCCCTTTTGTCAGCCTCATTTTTGATAAAATTGCCGGATTTTTCACCTCGGTTTTAAAGTTTTCGGAAGCAGGAGCCAAATTTCTCTTCGGCAGCCTGATTTCCAATATTGAGGGTTTCGGGTATATTTTTGCGTTTCAAGTGTTGCCTACTGTTGTTTTCTTCTCTGCACTCACTTCAGTGCTTTATTATTTTGGTATCCTCCAGTTTATCATCAAAGGTATGGCTTGGGTGATGCTGCGCACGATGGGTTTGTCGGGAGCGGAGAGTCTCGCCGCTGCCGCGAATGTTTTTATCGGACAAACGGAAGCACCCCTCGTCATAAAACCTTATCTCGAAAAAATGTCGCGTTCTGAAATGATGTGCCTGATGGTGGGCGGAATGGCGACCATAGCGGGTGGCGTCTTTGCCGCCTATGTCGGTTTTTTAGGCGGGCAGGATGAAGCACTGCGGCTTTTTTATGCAAAACACCTGCTTACCGCTTCTATCATGTCCGCGCCGGCGGCCATCATTGCCGCTAAAATTTTATACCCCGAAACGCTCAATAAATCTATTGAACAACAGCTCGAAATGTCGGGCGATGTGGGGAGTAATTTTCTCGACGCAATAGCAAGAGGTACTACCGACGGACTGAAACTTGCCGTCAATGTCGGCGCAATGCTGCTTGTTTTTACAGCATTTATTTACATGGCAAACCAAATTTTGCTGGAAAGCATCGGAAGCTGGACGGGTTTGAACGAAACGATAAAAACGGCTACGGGTGAGCGATTCGAGGGACTGACTTTTACCTACCTGCTGGGTTTGATTTTTGCGCCCATTGCCTGGCTTTTGGGTACGCCGACGCCGGACATTCTGGTGGTCGGACAGCTTTTGGGCGAAAAAACGGTTTTGAATGAGTTTGTTGCTTACGCGGATATGGGCGTTTTAAAAAATGCGAACGCTTTTTTGAATGAAAAATCCATCATCATCGCCACTTATGCGCTTTGCGGGTTTAGTAATTTTGCTTCCATCGGCATTCAGATCGGCGGTATCAGCGTTTTGGCGCCAAGTCAAAGGCAGACCCTGACAGAACTTGGACTTTACGCATTGGTGGGCGGCACAGTAGCCTGCTTTTTTACGGCGGCTATTGCCGGTATGTTGTATTGAAAATTTATAGGAGAAAAAACTTCACGCGACTCTTCTCAGCGTTTTTTTGATTTGTTTTTGGTGTCTGTTGAAGTGCTCTTCAAAAAATACCAGCATTCCCTGAAGCGACAATTTGCCGGCAAAGGGATGCTTATAAACTTCTTTGTTGAAAATATCTTCGGGCAGTGATTTTAAAAATGAGCGAAGCTCCGTTCTGTAATTGAGCCATTCATTTTTCACATCGCCCAACTCGGATGTAGCAGGCAAATTTTCCGTACTCACATTTTCGGGCGCTTTAAATTTCATAGGCGTGTTGAGGTATGTTTTGAGCAATCGCGTCCTCATTTTGGTCGCCATTGTCACGGGTTGAAGTTTCGGATTGAAACTGAATTTTTTCTTGATGTATTGAAGAGAAAGTTTTTCGGCTATGAGGAGGTGATGACAAATTTGCAGCGCCGACCAGGCATCCGGCGCAGGCTTTTCATTCAGTTGTTTGTCAGGAAATTCTTTCAGATATTTTAATAATGCCTCGAGATTTTGATCCAGAAGGTTTAGGTGTTCGTCCAAGGTGGTGTTCATTTCAAAAAGAGAATTTGGCTTGTTTAAAACAAGATTTTGCGAGGTCATAATTTCAAAGATTATTATTTTAGAATGTTACGCAATTTTAAACAATAAAAGCGAATCGGAAGTTGTTTCCGATTCGCTTTTTAATTGGATATTAATCTTGGAACATCGAAAATTTTTAAAAGTCCAAGTCGGATAAAAATTACTTCAACTCGGAGGTCATTACAGCGCCGTTGGCTTCGGGCATTATCGCCGAGGCTTTTACCACGATTCTTTTCTGGTCATTTGTTACCCAAACTGTTCTTTTCCCGGGGTCGCCGTTTGCGGGTTTGATTTCCACTTTCAGCGTAGAAAAAGTACCCGCCGGGACGGTTATTTCTTCCTCGCCGGTTACTTCGAGCGCATACACGTTTACCACCTTTTTTTGGCTGTCAAAATTTCGGAAAGTAGTGTTATAACCTTTTTTCAGCGGCAGGCAGGCGATGATATTTTTAGCGCCCGCTCCATCTGCAAAAAGTAATCCCGGCAATTCTTCTGCGATTTCTTCTTTTTGTCCCATGCCGGTGATGGCGCCTTTCACAGATTTTTTGTCGTATTCAAAATTCATGGTAATGCCGGCCTGGTCCACTTTGCGCTCTACGGGCGTCAGCGATTTTTTCAACAATTTCACCTGGTCAGTCATTTCGCCCATAAACGAATTCAACTTATCGGTTACAATCCAATGTTCACCTCCATCTTCCACTTTTGTTTCCAATTCCATATCAAATTTTTGATTGGCCATTTCAAAAGTTACTTTATAATTCGTCGTTTCGGGAGCAAGGTCTCTGTCCGGAACCGGCGGCGGCAAAAAGAGCGTAGTCGCTTCCATTTCCTTCGGCAGTTCTACGGACGCGACATCCACGGTAATCTCTTTCAGTCTTTTTCCAACTTCGCCGGTCATACTTTCCTGATATCTTCCACCGATGTGTTTTGCCAAAAATTTCTCCATAGCCGCCACAAAAGCCATATTATTTACAGGCCTTGCAAAACCATGCCCCTCATCGTCGGCAACGATGTATTCCACGGGCAGATTTAACTCCCGACAGGCAACGACGATTTGGTCGCTCTCGGCTTTTTTCACCCTCGGATCATTTGCACCTTGCACCACCAGCAGCGGCACTTTTATATTATTGGCTGAAAAAAGCGGAGACTGTTTTTTTAACTGTGCAAGTCCGTCCGGTTTATTCGGATTTCCCAATCTTTCAAACATGATCTTTTTAAAAGACTCCCAATAAGGCGGGATAGAATTAAGCAAAGTGACCAGATTGGACGGGCCGACAAAAGAGACGCCGCAAGCATACACGTCGGGCGTAAAAGTAAGTCCGGCCAGCGTGGCGTAGCCGCCATACGAACCGCCAAAAATTGCCACCTTTCGGTAATCAATAGTGCCTTCCTGACTCAGCGCATCTACGCCGGCGGTCAGGTCGTCCTGCATCAGCCAGCCCCATTCTTTGTTTCCGGCATTCAGGAATTTTTTGCCGTAGCCCGTAGAACCTCTGAAATTTGGTTGTAGCACTGCATAACCGCGATTGGCAAAAAACTGCGCGTAAGGATTGTAGCCCCAAAAATCACGCGCCCAGGGACCGCCGTGCGGCATGACTACAAGCGGCAAATTTTGAGGAACGACGCCTTTCGGCAAAGTCAGGTAAGCGGGGATTTCCAGCCCGTCGCTTGAGCGATATTTGATAACTTTCATTTCTGCCAAATACT
>CALMIT010000182.1 GCA_937864255.1 uncultured Saprospiraceae bacterium | reverse complement strand
TACACGCGAATGCAGGATGTCGCCAAAAATTGCGATGTTTTTACCAGCCAAATCGCCCAATTGCTCGCGCATACTGTAAGCGTCAAGCAGCGCCTGTGTCGGATGTTCATGCGTGCCGTCGCCGGCGTTAACGATGTTGGCTTGTATTTTTTTTGATAAAAAATGTGGCGCACCGGGAGCCGGATGCCGCATGACGACCATGTCCACTTTCATGGCCAGAATATTGTTCACGGTGTCGCGGAGGGTCTCGCCTTTATTGACCGAGGAGGAGGAAGCCGAAAAATTGAGCACATCGGCGGAGAGCCTTTTTTCTGCCAGTTCGAAAGAAATGCGGGTGCGGGTAGAATTTTCAAAAAAGATGTTGGCTATGGTAATGTCTCTGAGCGAAGGAACTTTTTTTATCGGGCGATTGATGACTTCTTTAAATGTGTCGGCAGTTTCGAAAATGAGTTGAATGTCTTCTTCAGTAAGATTTTTGATTCCCAAAAGATGTTTCGTGCTTAATTGCTGCGACATTTTTTACTAAGTCAGTTTTTGTGGAAAAATTAAAATCCTGTCCTCTCCTTCCGACTCTTTCCATTCTACTTTCACATAAGCCTCATCAAGTGCATCCACCGTGATGCCTGTAAAATCAGGCTGTACGGGCAGGTGCCTGTTAAAACGGCGGTCAACCAGCGCGACCAGTTCAACTTGCCGAGGCCGTCCGTAATGCTGCAAGCCGGACAGCGCTGCGTTTATGGTGCGGCCGGAGTACAGGACATCGTCCACGAGTATCACTCGTTTGTTCTCGACCAGAAAATCCAGTTCGGTAGCGTAAGCCTTTAGCGGCTGATCGCGATGCCTGAAATCGTCGCGATAAAAAGTAATATCCAGCTTGCCGTATTCTATTTTTGAAATGCCCGTAATCTCGGTGAGTCGCTGAAACAAACGGTTGGAAAAAGGAACGCCCCTCGGCTGAATACCGACCATGCAGGTATTTTCAAAAAGGTCGTACTCTTCGATAAGCTGATAACAAAGCCTGTCGAGCGTGAGCCGGAATTGTTCGCCTTGCAGAATAATACGCCCTTTTTGCATGCCGGCAAATATAGGAAGAAGGCAAACTTTTTCGTTTCCATATCATCGAATTATCAAAGATTTTTAATGAAAATAATTTTTTAAAAATGTTTTTAAACTTCTTCCTTTTGAAAAAGTCTGTAAACTCGAAATTCATTAAAACCAACCGGATGAATTAAATGCTACACGATAATCTTTTCAGAGCGCTCTTCACAGGTTATCCTTAAAATCCAAATTTTTAACTGTCAAAACAACTCAAAATGAAAAAGCTCATTTTTGTTTTAGCCACTATTTTTTCCTTCGCCTTGTTATTCAGTTCTTGCAAAAAAGACCAATTGGATGACGCCGCCGCTACCCCGCTCGAACTAACCGGCGACGATTTTTCAAACCTCCAGGGAATCACGGAAGATTTGGACGATGAAGTCGAAGCGTACCTTGACGAACTCGGTTCTAATGAAATATCCGACCGCACTACCTGCCCCAATGTTGTTTTTGCTCAGCCGAGAGGCACTTTCCCAAATACAATTACACTCACGTATGACGCCGGCTGTACTACGCGAAATGGTCGCAGCGTGGAAGGTCAAATTATCATCGAATTATCCGCAAAATGGGACCAAACAGGCGCTACGCGCACCGTCAGTTTTGTCAATTTTTTCGTGGATGGCGCTCAACTGGAAGGCGGTAAAATTTTGACCAATCTCGGAACCGACGCCAACGGCGTGGTGTGTTTTTCACGCGAATCATCTAAAACGCTGACATTTCCAGACGGTACTTCGGCAAGCTGGAACGCCAGTCACGAACTTTGCAGGATAGAAGGCGGCAACACGCCCATAAAATGGGACGACGTACATCAGGTAACCGGCTCTGCCACGGGTGTAAACCGGCAGGGAAATGCTTTCCAAAGTGAAATAACCGAACCTTTGATAAAACCGGTGAATTGCAGATTTATCGTGGGCGGAGTTTCCACACTCACCGTAAACGGACAAACCGGCAGCCTGAATTTTGGAGACGGCAACTGCGACCGGCTGGCTGAAATTACAAAACCCGACGGCACCGTCAGGACAATCATTTTGGATCCGTGGTGGAGAAGGTAATGAAACCGGATTTTGAAAAAACGAAATTTTAGTTTCGTCGAATCTGGCGGCGTCGTTTTGCGGCGCCGCCTTTGTTTTTTTAAATTTTATAATTTGGCGGAAAATATCCGGCATGAAAAAATTGGTGTTGCTTCCGCTGTTTTTACTAACCACCTACCTGCTTGAAGCCCAAATTGTCAATATTGAAAATGAAAGAATTAAAGGCGACAAAGCAGGTTGGGCGGGTCAGTTGGGCATCAATTTTTCAATGACGAAAAATGAAAGCCTGCTCATCGCCACCAATACCAGCGCACACATTCAATATAAAAACGAGCGCCACCTTTGGCTGATTTTGGGAGAAACCGGCTTTACACAAATTGATTCGGAGGATTTTTCAAATTTTGCATTCGGACCCCTCCGCCACAATGTAAAACTGAATGAATGGCTGCGCTGGGAAGCATTTTCACAGGCACAATTCAATAAAATAGCGCGCTTGGATTTGCGCACTTTAATCGGGACGGGACCCCGTTTTAAACTTTCCAAATCAGAAAAATTCAGATTTTATCT
>CALMIT010000181.1 GCA_937864255.1 uncultured Saprospiraceae bacterium | reverse complement strand
ACAGTAGCGGCAAAATCAGCTGTGTTGACCCTGTAAAATTTGACCTTGCCGCCACCGGCAGAAAGCTCGTTGACTACATTTTGTCCCTGACTTTCATTGATGTCCCAGATGGCAACTTGTGCGCCTTCCTCCAAAAACCTTTTGGCGGTTGCTTTTCCGATGCCGCTCGCACCGCCCGTGATTATCGCAACTTTATTTTTTAAGCGTTCCATTTCTATAAAATTGTTTTGTGATTATAAAGATTGACGAAAGTAGCTTTTAAGCGATCGGCAGGAAAGGCGCAACTTATTTTTTTGATAATTTGGAGTGTATTGACTAATTATTTTTTTGACCGGTTTTTGTTTTTTAAATAATTGATTTACAGTGTTTTAAAAACACAATTTCCCGGCTTTGACTTTTATTTTTTATAAAATATCCGAAGCCGGAATTTGAGCCGGCGAAAGAATTTGGTACGACTTTGCGCCATCTTTGATTTGGTTTTTATGGTAGAAATGATGGCAAAATCGCGCAAGCGGCTTTGCCATTTTTTTTGAATGCTGCTTTTTTGCACGCCAGCGCAGTTAAAGTCAGCCCGAAATGAAAGGGTTGTTTAAATGATTGAAATACAGCGATTTAGATTACTTAAAAAGGCTTTTTATTTAAAAAGTCAAACGGTTTTACTTTCCGCTGCGGCTTGTCTCAGACGGCTTGCCAAATGTAATTTTGCGGCGTTAAACAAAAATTTTCAGCCCTAAAAATTTAAAATCATGGGAAAGACAAAAAATCAAGTCGGAAAAATCATCGAAAATCAAAACAGGCTTTTCGAAAAGCTTGCTCAAAATTCATTCAATGCGGCGGGAGTTTTTACGCCCGATACCAAAATGACGGATGAAGCACTCACCGTTTTTAAATCTTTCGTGGAAAAACAACAGGAACTAACGACGGAACTTTTCAAACCGGCTAATTTCACGCAGCCTTTTGAAAAACTTCCTGAATTGACGGGAAAAATGATTGAGGCGCAACTGGATTATTTTGGCAAATGCACCGGCTTGTTTGATTCCTTTTTTCAAAAAATGGAACCGGAAGTATTCGAAGCCACTTCCAAAAAAATGTTTGAAATCTATCGCGATTCTGCGCAGGCGATAAAAGAAACTGCCGAGGCGAACTCAAAAATCGCGGAGGAAATTTTTGCCTGATTATTTTATTTTCAACCTGAAAAAATCAAGATCATGAATAAGCAATTCGAAGATTTACTGGAAGGTCAAAAAAAAGTGTTCGATTTCTGGACAAATTTTACCCGCCAGGGTTCAAATTCATTCGCCACGAACGGCTCAAACCATTCGATGAGCGATTTGATGGACGAATATCTCGCCCGTCAAAAACAATTCTATGAGCAAACGCTCAAAAATACA
>CALMIT010000180.1 GCA_937864255.1 uncultured Saprospiraceae bacterium | reverse complement strand
CCCAAAACGTGCAACATTTCATGTTGCACGACAGAATACAAAGAGATTTTATCTGTACAGCCTGCTGGAGGCTGGCTACCCAAAAAGAAGCGGTAATTATTATTCCCTGTATAAAGAGAATTGATTTTTACTACTCCAGTTGCCAACTCCGGGTCATCTGGCCCATTAATTAAATTCAATTGATTCCAAATACCCATGTTTTTAAATCCACACCCTGCATCAGGTAGAAAAGGACTTCCATAAGCCGCAACTCCTGCATCCAACTCAACTTTATCAAATTGAATTATGGTCTTACGCGGTGAAATAATCAATTGGTCTAAATCGTAAATAGCCTCACATATTTCATCTATCTCTCCTTGAGAGAAAGTACCAATTAATTCTATTTCGAAATTGTCATTTTGTCCATTACAAGTTAATACTTGTCCATGTCTAGTTCTTAATTCACTTTCGGTATATACATTTCCTGACCTATCGTAAAAAATATTTTCAGTCCCATTAAGTAAGGGTGAAGTGGGTCTCACGTATTCTCCACAGTACTGAATCGGTGTTGTGACAGATTGTGCAAAATTTGTAGCATTCCAAACAAAAATCATAAAAGTCAGGTAGAAAAGCTTAAGCGCTTTTTGGGGAAAGGGCTTTAAAAAAAACTCAATTAGTTTCATGGTAAAAGTTTTTAAGTTATGAAAAATAGATTGAAGCATCGTTAATTAGACATGTTCAAAAGCCTGCACCACAGCCATAAGTATGACCGGGTTCATTTTAAAACTTTTGCTGTTTTCTGATTTTTTCGACGACAATCATTTTCGAAGGAGATCAGTTCTCTCTTTAGTTTCTCATCTTAGTCGTCAGTCAAATCTGGTTAGATTATAATTTTTCCAAAAATACTAAAAGCTTTAATTCTCAAATGTTAAACTTTTGAGATATTACGGTAAAAAATTTTACTCTAATTTCAGTTTTACAATACCAGATTACCGATGCAAATCACCTGCCATTGTGGTCGGTAGCTTGTCTCGTACAATTGGTACATGATCCCTGTCTCCAGCCTGATGTTTTGATTGAGTACATAGCCCAGCCCGCCATACAGGCGGTTTCTGTCAAAAACCTGCGTGTGGGTTTGCAGGAAAATTTCATTGTAGCCCGAAAGATAAAAGGCATTTTGTTCCAATACCTTCCGGTTGAAAGGAATATTAAGGCTCAGGAAATACCTGAATCTTATCTTAAAATCATCTTTTAAAAAGCGTTCTTCGAAGCGGTAGCGGTGCTGAACGAAAAGCCGCCCGATGCTGTGTTTATGAATGAATTGCTGATAAATACGATGTTCGTTGTTTTTCGTTTTTTCGTCGCTGCCGGTCACATAAGGGCGCGAATGTATGAATGCGTACCCCAGTTGAATATTATCATCCGGGGTAATATTGTAGCCCGCTGCCGTGCGCAATAAAATCTGCTCCGTATCGCTCGCAAAATTGTAGCTCCGATACTGAGCCTCCGTCCACCAGTTCCATTTTTTGTTGATTTGCTGATTGCCGAAATAAATGAACCAAT
>CALMIT010000179.1 GCA_937864255.1 uncultured Saprospiraceae bacterium | reverse complement strand
TGGCCAGCCGCCGACCCAGAGCTCGCGAGCGCATTCTACGCAGTGGCCTGGATCGGCCAGCAGCCCATGCATGGACAAAGCGCGGACAATCAAGAAGGGCATTAATCGGGAAAAACTGGTATTTGCCACCGGGATAAAGGACACTATACCTGTAATCAAAGGCTTTGCCGAATGTTGGGGGATTTCTGTGGTGCATTGCCCGTATTGCCACGGATATGAAATTCGGGGAAAGAAAACGGGGATTATGGCAAATGGGCAAAGGGCGTTCCATCTTGCTTCCTTGGTGAACAACTTAACTGATGACCTCACGATTTTGACGGTTGGAAAGGCAGAATTTAGTGTCGAGCAATTGGACAAATTGCAAAAGCACAACATCAGCATCATCGAAGCAGAAATCTCCGAAATTGAACATGAAAATGGATATGTCAAAAATGTGATTTTCAAGGATGGGAAAAAACAGAGGTTCGACGCTGTTTATGCAGCACTACCATTCACCCAACATTCTGCAATCCCCGCTGCATTGGGCTGTGAGATGACGGAACATGGCTACCTGAAAATTGATGCTTTTCAAAAGTCAAGCATTCAAGGCGTATTCGCTTGCGGCGATTGTTCAAACATGGTGCGTTCGGTGGCTACTGCCGTTTATAGCGGCAACCTCGCTGGAGCAATGGTGAACATGTCACTTACTGAAGAAAAATTCTGAGGCACATACTATCGCAATTGCTTACAATGAGTAAAAAATCATTTTACAATGTGTAAAATCTACAATCCGCATTTTGTCATATTTTGTTTTGCCTTGTTCTGTTTTGAAAAAAACATGGCGCAAAACACCTCCACCGATCTCAACTTCCCCCCACCCGAAAACCCGCCCGCCGTACAGGCTGTAAAGGCCGCCGGAAAAATCATCATTGACGGCTCGCTTGAGGAGACTGACTTTGACGACAAAAACCTTTATGTCGGCGTGTTTTGCGATGACAGCCTGGGTAGAAAAGGCATACGGGTACAGGACTTCAGAAGAGATTTTACTTTCGGCGAAAATGATATTTTCTTTTTTCAGCTTGACCCGCAAAACCTGCGTCGCTACTGTGTTTCATTTCAAACAACACCCCTCGGCACACAAAGGGATGTACAAGTTTTTGATGACAGGTTCATTGATCAGGATTGGGACGCGCTCTGGACCGTAAAAACAAAAATGTTTGACGGGGGCTGGTCGGCAGAGTTTGCCATTCCGTTTAAAAGTCTGCGTTATGAATTGCCAAAGTCTGGCGAGACAATATCCTGGGGTTTCACAGCTTCGCGATTAGCCCTACGAAAGTATGAGCAGACTGTTTTTCCACCAGTTCCGCAAGCATTTTCGCCATATCGCATGACCTATGCTGCCCGTCTGGAAGGTCTGGAATTACCAAAACCTTCAATAAACCTTCGTGTAAACCCGTACCTGCTTTATGATTTTGAAAAAAAAGAAATCAATGGCACAAGTAACCCCGCCGAAGGTAAACCCAAAATTGGAGGCGATGCAAAATGGGCGATTAATTCTCACGCTGTACTCGATCTGACATTAAATACGGATTTTGCTCAAGCGGACGTGGACAGGGCAGTGAACAATCTTACTCGCTTTAACGTATTTTTTCCTGAGCGACGACAATTTTTTCTTGAAAACAGTGGAATTTACCCTTCGGACGGCAGCAGCATTTATCCCTATTTCAGCCGGACGATAGGCTTGGCAAACAGTCAATTTAACGCTGCTGCCGTGCCGATTGATGCGGGGGTTCGCTTCAATGATCGCAATGAGAAACGCACTTTATCAGCGCTTTATTTGCATCAACGGGGTACAGACCAACAGGGCGGAGCAAGTTTCGGACTCGCTCGTTTTCAAAAAAATTTTGGCAGACAAAATAACTTCGGGGCAATGCTTACTCACCGTTTCGACGAGGCGGGTGAAAATTTTGAGAGTAATCACAATACCACGCTTACCGCCGACTTTTTTCTTCGCCCCAACGATTCCTGGACAGTGAACGGGCTATTGAGCGGCAGTCGCGACGAAGGCACAGGCAAGCTCGGACACGCCGGAAATCTATATGCCGGATTGAATTTGAATAAACTATACGCCGGCTGGGCAACAAAATGGGTTTCGCAGGATTATTTACCGGGGATGGGTTTTGTATTTGGGCAAAACGTCATTCACCATAACCCGGGAGGATACTTTATATGGCGTCCTAAAAAGGAAAAGTCGCTTATACGCCGGTCAGATCCCGGCTTTTTTGTCAACTACTACCACAATGCCTCCGACGGAAGGTTTCAACAAGCCGATATTTATATTTTCCCTGTTTATCAATGGTTTAGAGACAATTCTTTT
>CALMIT010000178.1 GCA_937864255.1 uncultured Saprospiraceae bacterium | reverse complement strand
AAGGTTGTACAGTCGGATGCAAAAGCGGGACCGGGCAAATTAAAACAACTGGAAATCACTTCCGCTGTTGTCACCGGCGATGCTTCGGAGGTCAGTTTTTCGGACGGCACTTACACGGCTACCGGCTACATCCAGGAAATTTTCGGGCAGAGCGGCAATTGGTCGCTCGACGATCCGAATTTTCCGACGGCGATAAAAATCGAAAATGCCACGGGAGCGAGATCGGTGCCTTTGGGCAAATCCGTTTTGGAATTCAGCAATGAACTGCACATTCGAAATGATGTGTTCAATTGCCGCGACAACACGCTGGCTACCAGCTATGTATTCATTTTTGAAAAAAAATAATCACTGTTTTAATCCTTAAAAAGTCATCGTCATGCGAATATATCCGAGTCTGTTTTTTTCTCTTTTCTTTTTCACCTTCGCCCATGCGCAAAAAGCCTGGATAGAACCGGACCCCACCTCGGCGGCTTTTGATCCCACGAAGGAAGTCACCATTTATGTGGACGTAAACAAGAGTGAATTTTGCGCAGCCTTGGCCACTTTGCCCGAACTGTATATGTGGACCTGGAATCCAAACGAATTGCCCGCTGGAAGTCCAAAGGCAAATGGCACCTGGACGCAATCCAACGATATTTTGAAAATGACCAACGAAGGCAACGGCATTTTCAGCTACAAAATGATTCCTACCGAATTTTATGAAGTGAGCGCCGATGTGGTTTTTGATAAGAACTTTTCCCTGCTGCTAAAAGGAAAAGACGGGAGCGCGGGTATGACCACCTGCCCCGAAGACAAAACCGAGGATTTGTCCATAGAGGCCATTCCATTCGTGCTGGACAAAAAAGTCGCTTCTTTCCCGGAGGGAAATACGAAAGACACCATGTTCACCCGCTCTTCGGATTTTTGGACGCTCATTTATAATAAAAACCTGGAAGAAAAACCGGCATTAGTAGATGCGACGGAATTTTATGTTTTTATCAAAGCGGTAGGTACGGACGGGCGCACTTACACCTACGCGCCGTCCAGTCAAATCAGCAACAAGCCCGAACTAAAAATGACCGAGCGTGAATCAGGCAAATATTACTGGACGATTCAGCCCGATGTGTTTTTTCAAAACCTGCTTCCGAACAGTGTGCAGGTAAAATCGCTCGTTGCTCAGATCGCAAAAAAAGGAGCCTCATCCACCGGCGACCTCGTGGACGGCTCTTTCTCATATCACTTCATTTGTAATTAGTAAATTAAAATTTAAACATGATGAAAAATTTACTTTCAATTATTCTTTTGACTCTGTTGACAGGTTTTGCTTATGCACAACAAGTCAACGTCACGCTTTCCGTTGACGTGACCAACGAAACCGTTGATCCATCAGGCGTTCACGTAGCGGGCAACTGGGACCCGAACGCAACCTGGAATCCCGCTGCTTTCCCAATGACCCAAAGTGGCAATATGTGGAATATCACCATTCAGGTGGAAGCAAATTCTACTTTTGAGTACAAATTTTTGCTGGGCGACGACTGGAGCAAAGGCAACGAAGGTCTTGATTCAGAAGCCGGCTGCGTAGTCGGTAAAGGCGACACCCATCGCGTTTTGGCTGTCCACGACGCAGATATTGTGGTTGCGCCGGTGTGTTACAACTCCTGCGGTTTGTGCAAAGCAGCGGGCGAACAATCCGTGACTTTTAAAGTGGATTTGAGCCAGGAAGCGGTTATTGACGACAAAGTGATTTTGACGGGCGGATTTGCCGGATGGTCTGACACTTACCTCATGAGAGACGACAACAATGACAAAATTTACACCATGACGCTGAATTTCCTGCCCGGCGATTATGAATTCAAATACAAAAATGGACCCGACGGCTGGGAAAGTGTGAGCGGCAGTTGCGTGGCGAACGGAAACCGCACATTGACGGTAGCTGACGAAGATTTGATTTTACCGGTCGTGTGTCTCGGCAGATGCGAGCCTTGTGTATTGGTCAATAATCTGAACGTTACTTTTTTGGTGGATATGACCCTGGTTTCCAACCTCGAAGGAATTTCGCCGAACGGCGTACACATTGCCGGCAATTTCCAAAAGAAAGCGGGTTATGCAAATGACTGGACGCCGGGAATTACCGAATTGACTGACTCCGACGGCGACAAAATTTATGAACTACGCGTGGTTTTGCCGGAAGGCGAATACGAATACAAATACCTGAACGGCAATGATTGGGGAACGGAAGAATCTATCCCGCAAGGCTGCGTGAAGCCGGGTACGCCGAACAGAGGCCTGACCATCGCCGGCAACGAAGGCGATGAAGTGACCGTCGGACCGATTTGCTTTTCATCTTGTACTGCTGACTGCCCCGTGCTGGGCGCGCCGATAAATGTGACTTTCCGCGTGGACATGACCAATGAATTTGTGGATTCAAGAGGACTTTTTGTTTCCGGCGATTTCTTTACGCCGAAATGGAGAAAAGATACTTTAAAAATGGAAGAAGACGCGCAACTCGCCGGTATTTACACATTTACCCGTTCCGTTCGTCCGGGCATTCAGTATGCTTACAAATATTTCAACGGCGGTGACGACACAGGGGAGGAAGACGGCGATTTCATTACTGGCGGCGCCGGCGTGGGCAATGGGTTTTGC
>CALMIT010000177.1 GCA_937864255.1 uncultured Saprospiraceae bacterium | reverse complement strand
CGCGTGAAACTCGATGTTGGCGGCAGAAGCCACGCGGTTGGTCAAATCCACGAGGTAGTACGGTCCGCCTATCGCTTCCAGTTCGCCGGATTTGCGGAGCGATTCCGTCACTGTCAGCAAATCAATCGGCTGACTTTTTTCAAAAAGCCGTATCATGGCTTTGTAAATCATCTGGTGCTGGTCAAGGTAAAAACTTTCGGGGCGTAAAATATCCAGCACGTTGGTAATGGCGTCCTTATCCAGCATAACCGCACCGAGCACCGCTTCCTCCAGCGAGATAGCCTGGGGTTGCACTTTTCCGAAAAGGTAGTTTTCGAGGTCGCTGCTTTGCTGGCGCTTGCGTCCCGGGCCGATGCCGACTTGCTTGATAGGAATGGGTTGATCTGCCATTATTCGATTTTACTTCTTTTTGAATTTGTACAAATTTACAATTTTATATTCAGTGCCACGAAACCGGTTTTGGACTCCTAAAAGAGCAAAAGTTAAGAACATAGGAGCGTCTTTGTGGAAAACTTGTGAATAGCCGGATTATTTTTTTGATCAGCAAAAATGCTTCCGGGCATACTTTTTAAAAGCCTGATTTTCAATAATGAAAAAACGGGATAAACTGTTTTATCCCGTTTTTTGCGAAAACGCCTCCCGACTGATTTTTTTAAAATGTTGAAAACTTTTCCGCCGCGGATTTTACTGATCAATGAATTTCATCGAGGCGTTTGCTGACATCGCCTACTACCGTTTTTTGTTCTTCTATCATTTTTTGCGCGGCTTCCTGCTCGGCGATATTTTTTACAATATCGTCCTCTGCCTCTTTGATGCGCTTTTTATAATTCTCGATGTCTTTTTCCAGTCCGTCTTTTTGTTTGACCAGGCGCTCAAGCTGTCCTTCCAGCTTTTTCAAATTCTTTTGTTCGTCTTCCAATTCGCGTTTGACCATTTCGCGTTTTACGTCCACGCTGAATTTTTGCAGCAGGCTCTCCGCTTCGCGGCTGCTGCTCGCGTAATCTTTTGAATTCAGAAAAGTGCCGCTTCCCATGTCAAACCAGGCTGTGAGTGTCACGTCGTCGCCCTGCTCTTTAACCAGCGAATAAACCGACACCGTGCCGGAGCCACTGATGGCGCTGATGCGCACGTTCTCGGTGAGTTGTTCGTCGGCTTTTTTTACGCTTTTTGTTTTTCCGTCGTATTCTTTCATCAGGTCTTTCCACAGTTTTTCGACGGTTTTATCGTCCGTGGACGGCAACACAACCGAAAAAGCATTATTCACGCCGAGATTCATGGATTGATTGCCTTCGGTGACGCGCGCAGCATGGCTGCTTTTGGGCGCATCTTCCTGTGCAAAAGCTGTCATCCCGACACACAACAGCATTAAAAGGTAGAGGAGCTTTTTCATAATGGAATTGTTTTTGGTTATTTAAAAAGTTACAATTAAAAGTAAAAAATTCTGTTTGTAAGACGGCGTTTTGTGAAAAAAGTCAATAAAATTCGCAGCCGTTTTCAATTTTTTGACGTCAACAAATTACAATTCTTTCTAATCCTGAAAAAATCCAATACCTTTCCGAAATGCGACTCCTATTCCTGATACTGATTGGATTTTTTGCTTCGCCCGCAGCAATCACGGCGCAAAAAAAGCAACTTGAAAAAGCCGACGAGTATTACAAACTCGGCGAATACGCCAACGCCATCCCTCTTTACGAATCAGCTCTGGACGAAAAAGATAATCTTTCTGTCAAAACCAAACTCGCTTATTGTTACCGCATGAACAACCGGATACAGGATTCGGAAAGCCTTTATGCGGATATTGTGCAGGATGAAAAAGCGCGCAGCATCACTTATTTTTATTACGCGGAGGCGCTGATGAGCAATGAAAAATACGACGAGGCGAAAATGTGGTTTGAAAAATATGCCGGTCTCGAACCCGAAGACCCGAACGGGCCGCTGATGGCAAAATCCTGCGATTTGGTGAAAACCATCCAGCCATTTTTTTACGAGATAAAAATTGTCGAATTTGATCAGAATACCGACGCCGATGAAAACTCGCCGGTATTTTGGGACGGCGGCGTAGTGTTTAGTTCGGATCGCAACATCGGCGTCCAGTTGCTCAAGCAAAAATCCGGCTGGACGGGGCGTGATTTTATGCGCCTGTATTACAGCCGGCAAAATGAAGCGGGCGATTTTGAAAAAGCCGATCAGTTTTCCGGCCGCCTGAATGAATTAAATAAAAATACCGGCAACGCCTCTTTTGCTTACGACAGCAGCGAAGTGTTTTTTACGCGCAACAGCAATATTTTAAATAAAAAAAGCAGCTACAATCTCCAGCTTTTCCGCGCCGAAAAGAGTGATAATGAAAAATGGAAGGACGTGGAGCAACTGCCTTTCGGCACGCTCGAATCCAATTATATGCCCCCCGCCGCTGCGCCAGACAAAAACACGCTTTATTTTGTTTCGGACAAACCGGGGGGCGAAGGCGGTACCGACATTTACAAAGTGACGCGCAAAAACGGCAAGTGGAGCCGTCCTGAAAATTTGGGTCCAAATGTCAACACCAGCGCCAACGAAGGTTTTCCTTTTATAGACAAAGACGGGCGTTTGTTTTTTTGTTCCAAAGGCTGGACGGGCTATGGCGGT
>CALMIT010000176.1 GCA_937864255.1 uncultured Saprospiraceae bacterium | reverse complement strand
GTGAGCGTGCAGGATATGGAAAAAGCTGCTGAAACGCTGGTACACCTCGCGATGGTTTGGGAGGAAAGAGCCTGAGTGGAAATAATTTAAAAGGAAGCGTAACAGAACTAACAAAAAAGAATCTGATACGCTTCCTATGGATTGTTGTGCATAACCTGCGGAACTTAGATAATCCCGACAGCAAGTTCTGCCCAAATAAAAAAGAATACCGCCAGGACGGCTACACAGAGAGTGATTTGAAGTTCAAGTTTGCGTGCCCTTTTTATTACAAATGCACACGCCAACCCTGTGGCGAATAATAAACAGCCCATTGTTACAAAATCTAGCAGCGTCCAATTTACTTCATCAGTCAACTGCATCGCAATAAACGGGATAAGCAGTAAAAGGACCACTACGGCTGAGATAATGCCCAACACCTTTTTTTCCATAATTTTGAATGTTTTGTTATTAATAATGATTTGATTTTTATGACTGAGTGATTTTGGATTTTGCCGGTTCATATTTTATTTATTATTTAAGCAATTGTTCTATTGCAGTTATGTGTTTTTTGAAGGCGTCTTTCCCTTTAGTGGTGGCAGAATAGTCGGTGTGTGGTTTTCGGTCAAGAAATTCTTTTTTAAATTGGATATATTCGTTTTTCTCCAGCGATTTTAGATGGCTGGCGAGGTTGCCGTCAGTCACTCCCAAAAGATCCTTTAACGTATTGAAATCCAAAGAATCATTTACAACCAAAGCAGACATGATACCCAGTCGAATTTTATTTTCAAATGCCTTGTCCAAATCTTTTAAAACTTCTTTCACGATTGGTATTTCCGTTGAATAAATAAACCGTATGCAATGTGAAGAATGCCAAAGCCGAAAGCCCATAAAAACAGCCCGTAATCAATTAGCTGGACAGCGATTAGCCCAAGTACAATTTCGAATAGCCCTAAACTTCTAATTTCAGGTAAGGTGTATTTACTTGCGTTTACCAACGCGAGTCCGTAAAACATTAAAGTCAGCGGAGGTAATAAACCAATAAAACCCTTGAATAAAAGTATAAAGCATAATAAACCACCGGCAATTAAAGGGATAAACAGATTGATAAGCAATCTTTTGGTTTGATGATTCCATACATTCTGGTTTTGTTGTTTGGACTTTTTTACAGTGAAAAAAATAGCCGTTATTGTCGATAAAAGCAGAGTTCCGATCGCAATTAAAAGTATATGAGTTATGCTTTTATCCGACAACTCTATGCGGTCGGCAACCAGATAATTTTGGTCTTTAAAAACTATATGATCGGCAAACCAAACTCCAAATAATGCTATGATGCCGATAGAAACGCCCGATAGACCGCTAAGTGAAATAAACCTTGTGGACAGGTTCATCATCTTCTTGATTTCTCTAAGGTCTTCAATATATTTTTCTTTCATTGGAAAGTACTTTGAAATGCAAAGTAAATAAACAAAAAGAAAACCTGCAAATATTTAACCGAGGGAAAATGAGAGATTTTATAAGAGTTGTTTACTCATTTGATATGTGAATAGCTTAGAAGTGCTGAATCAAAATGAGTCATCCCGAATTTTCAATTTAAAGATTCGGGATGACTTATTTTTTTGCCTAAAAAATTGAGGGTGTCCTAATTTTTGTTTCCTCAATTTTGAATGTGATTCACTACAATTTTTTTGAAGGCAATTTTATCGGCAGTTTGTAAACGGATTAAATAGAATCCGTCCGGGACTGGCAAATCAATTGTCAGGCGATGCTGACCTGAAGGCAGATTTTTATCCAAAAGGATTTGTTTTTCCATGCCATTCAAATCCAATATACTGCATTTTACCCGGGTGCCTTTTTCCAGTGGAAATTCAACAAAAATGGATTTTCCGGCGGGCATCGGATACACGTTTACATGTTCCCAATTGTCCAAATCCCGGGTGCCGCTGACAATCGAAACTTCCACATCCGGCACAGAAGGAGCCGGTTCTTTATTGCCGATGCTATCCACGGCGATGCTGTAAAGGCGGTAACTTTTGCCATAATCGCCGATAAAATCAAAACGGTCGTTTCCGGTGTACCGGTACAATTCGTAGGGCAAACCATTTTCGGAAGCGTAAATTTCATACAATCGCACACCACAGCCTTCGTCCGAACCCTGTATTTCCATGGAAATGGTAGTGTCGGCGGAAACGGGTTCGTCTGTCAAAAGCCAACTGACAGGCGCTTCCAGGTCAAATGAATTGACAAATTCATTGGTCAGAATGGGCGGATTGAGGTCGAAAACGATGCTTGCCCGGTTTTTGACCAAATCCAGGTGTTCTACATGGTTCAAACCGATGGAGAAACTGACAAATCCTTCGCCTTCCGGTGCGGTCACGTTGGGTGGTAAAAACCCGCCCAGAGCGTCAATTACCAAATCGCGGGTATCCGGGTCGAGGGTGGTGAACTGCCATTTTACAATCCTGGTGAGGGTATCCAACCGACCCGTCATCCGGACGAGAATGTCTTTACCTGGTCTGAGGTCGGCTTCCAATCCAAATTCCAAACTGTAAGGAGCGGGATAGAAAATAGAATCACCAAAACCGAGCGGTCCAAAAGAGAAGTTTTTCAAATCGTAAAATTCGCTTTTCAGGGTATCCAAAATGAGGACTTCCTGCGCCGGCGCGGTGGCGGTGGATTTGTTTTCAAAATTGATTTGATAAGAAGCCTGGCTGGTAACCGGGATGTAATTTTCCTCGGCAAATCCAACCGGCCCTTTTTTCTCGTTGGGGTCCAGAGAAGTCACGCCGTAATACGCAATCTGGAAAAGCGAAAAGGGCGAAGGCCAAAAGCCTTTCAGACAGTCTTCGTGTT
>CALMIT010000175.1 GCA_937864255.1 uncultured Saprospiraceae bacterium | reverse complement strand
GTGGGTAAGTATCGTTGTCGCCATAAGTAAAAATGATAGCATTTGGCTCACAGGAATTAAGGAAATTTGCGGCGTAATCACGGGATGCTTTGTGCAGCCGGCGACTGTTGTCGTCAAAATTTTGTGTGCCCATCAGTAGCGGCGCTATCAGCACCAGCGCCGTACTTACGGCGGCAGCGCCCGTTTTACCCATTTTTAATTTTTCAATAAACAGGTCAAAAAGCGCATATACGCCCATTCCAATCCAGATACAAAAAGTAAAAATGGAGCCTGCCAGAACATAATCCCGCTCGCGCGGCTCATTGGGCGGCTGATTGGAATAAATGATGATACCGATACCGGTGATGATGAAGAGCGCCAGAATGCCCAGCGCGTCATTTCTTCTGCGGCTAAAGTGAAAGATCAAACCGAGTATACCAAAAAGCAGCGGCAGGAAATAATACTTGTTGCGCGCTTTGTCATTTTTCATCGTATCCGGCTCTTTCGACATATTGTAAAGCCGGGCTTCGTCTATGAAATTTATTCCCGACAGCCAGTTGCCGCTTTTCGGATCCCAGGAATAAAGCCCCTGTTCGCCATTTTGCCTGCCCACAAAATTCCAGAAAAAGTAGCGCCAATACATCCAGTTCAACTGGTAGCGGAAAAGAAATTTTATGTTGTCCGCCATCGTGGGCGGGCCGTTGGAAGTTTTTCCTACCCAGGCTTTATACAGGTCGGGACGCCCCTGGCTGGGGTCAGCCATTCTGCAAAACAGCATTTTATCAGCGTCGCGATATACGTAGTCAATTTTTTCATCCACAATTTCATACTGGTCGCCCACACGTCCGTATCGTTCTTTTCGTGTTATATCGCTGGGTTTTGCATCGTAATGCGGCCCTCTCAGCAGCGGGCGTTCGCCATATTGTTCGCGGTTGAGGTAAGGTATCAGTCGCATGGCGTCGCTCGGATCGTTCATATTTATGGGCGTATTGGCGTTGGCTCTCGCCACGATAACGCCTATCGTAGAAAACCCGATAGTAACCATCACAGCGCCCACCGTGATCATTTCCACCAGGTGGCTGCCTTTTTTGCGGGCATAATTGATGGCAAAATAAACAATGGCAAACAACAACAAAAACAAAGGAATCAGCCCCGTGTGAAACGGCATTCCGAAGCCATTTACCATCATTAATTCAAAAGTGGACCAGAGCGAAGGCAAGCCCGTAATGATCAAAGCCTGAATAGCGCCGATGATAGCCACACCGGCGACGGCTGCTTTCAACATGCCCCACCAGGTAGGATTCTGATATTTTTTAAAATAGTAAAACATGGCGAGCGCCGGAAAAGTCAGGATACTCAAAAGGTGCACGCCGATAGAAAGCCCCGCAGCATAAATAGCAAGGATCAACCAGCGGTCGGCGCGCGGCGTATCGGGCAGATTGTACCATTTCATAACCGTCCACATCACCAGCGTGGTAAAAAAAGTGGACATGGCATACACCTCGCCTTCCACCGCCGAAAACCAGATAGAAGTGGCAAAAGCCGTAGAAAGTCCGGCAACCAGACCACCGCCGGCAAGCGCCAGCGAGGTGCCCGAATCGGGTTCGTTTTCGCGTCCGGTGAGCGCCAGTTTTCCGAGAATAATGGTAATCCAGCAGATAAGCATGGCCGCCAGCGCCGTACAAACGCCCGAAAGAAGATTGACAGAAAAGGCGATGTCTTCGGGATTGTCAGAAAAAATCTGGGCAAAGAGGGTGAACATCCGGCCGACGATCATAAAGAGCGCAGCGCCGGGCGGGTGCACGACTTCGAGTTTGTAGGCGCCGGAGATAAATTCTCCGCAATCCCACAAACTTCCCGTCCTTTCGGCAGAAAAAAAGTAAACAGTGAATGCGATGGCGAAAGTAAGCCAACCGGCAATATTGACCAGTCGTTTGTACATATTACCTGATTTTCAATTGAAAAAAATTACTTGAAAACAGACTTTCCCGGAAAAAAATCCCGGGTAGTTTGGAGTTTGCGATTTTGAAAAGCCAGTCCCGTAAACCTTTGTAACCGGGTCGGATTTTCATTTTTGTGCTTCGGAGCATTGGATGCTGCCTTTACGCAAATTGGTGGGAAAAGTTCTTTTGTTTTTTCAGGATTTCATTTTATTCAAAAATATTTCTTTTTGAAAATCAATCCTTTACACCAATTTTTGTAAAAGTTAAAAAACGAAACGTGCAAAGGTAAAAAATTCTGTTATTGCCGCAGGTTCGCTTTTATTTTTAAAAAAATGCAGGCGAACATTCTTTAGACTTGATAAAATTCGACACTTGGGCTATACTTGAATTTCCTTTTCATAAAAATCAATTGATATGCGGTCGCTCATCTTATTGTCCGGGCTTTTTCTGTTTTGTCGGTTTTCGTTTGCTCAAAGTTTTTCAAATGGTTTCGGCTTTTACCTGCCGCCGGATGATTCGCTTGCGGTTGATTTTTTACCAGCGTTTCCCGCAGAGCCGATACAAGATTTTATCGGTATAAATCCTGACGGGCGTTTTGTAAAAAATGGTCAGCCGCTGCGGTTTTGGGGCGTCAATGTTACTTACGGCGCCTGTTTTCCACTCAAATCAAAAGCGGCTTTCATAGCCGCCCGAATGCGAAAAATGGGTATCAACCTTGTCCGTTTTCACCACATGGACAATCCCTGGACAGACCAAAACGGGACGATTTTTGACCGCAGTAAAAATACCACCCGCGAATTGTACGCCCCCTCGCTTGACCGGATGCACTACCTGCTCGCCCAGATGAAGCGAAACGGCATTTACGCCAATATAAACTTGCACGTGTCGCGTACTTTCACCGAAGCCGACGGCATTGCAGACGCAGATTACATCCAGGAATTCGGAAAAGCGGTGACTTATTTTGACCGCGAACTGATTGATTTGCAAAAAGAATATGCGCGGCAGTT
>CALMIT010000174.1 GCA_937864255.1 uncultured Saprospiraceae bacterium | reverse complement strand
GTCACCGCGGAGCCGGTGTAATAATTGTCATTATCGGCATCGAGGAACCATTGTGTGGCAGGATTAATCGCGGGGTCGCTGTCATTGCAATCACCGCCGCCTGTGAGTCCTGTTCTTTTGTATCCTGCTCCTGGCGACGTACATTGTGTCACGGCAGAGCCGGTGTAGTAATTGTCGTTATCGGCATCCAGGAACCATTGGGTATTTGGGTTGAGCGCCGGGTCGCTGTCGTTGCAGTCGCCCTGTCCTACCGTAAATCCGTCGCAGTCGGCATCAACGCCGGAAACAGAGACGGGATTGGATCCGTAAGTCGCTTCGCAGCTGGTGTTGCCGGAGTCGCGTACTTTAATATTGTAATTGCCGGGAGCGAGTCCGTTGAAAGTACTGCCTGCCTGGTAGCTGGAGCCGTTGTTTACAGAATATTCCAAACTTCCGGTACAGCCTGTGCAGGAAGCAGAGATAGCAATGGAGCCATTATTCATTGAGCAGGTGGCATTGGTCGGCGTGACGGAATTGATTGTCACTGAGCAGGCGGCTGCGATGGCGGTGGAAACAGAATAACGCAATTGGCGGGGATTGCCCGCACCGCATGATCCGCTTACATAATCGTAAAGTGCAGCTATTTTTTTGTCATTTGTAAAACTGGCAGAGAAAAAGTTAAGCATTTGATATCCGCTTCCTCCCGGATTGTATGCAGTTCCTATAGTCCAGGTGCTTCCCGATCCGCTTAGCAGGTAGGCATATTTTGCAACATCAGGGTCACTAAACGTGCCTGCACTATTGTAAAAAAGAGCCATATCACCGCTGGAATTCATTCTGAGTGACTCAAAATCAATACCGCCGGTTAGATTTCCATTGATTTGTCCACCGCTAAAAGAGCCTGAAACATTATTGAGATAGATTAGTCCCTGATAGTTGCGGTGTACGAGGTGTACTTTGTTGGCAGCATCGGTTACGATGCTGATTACATTACCTTGCGTCATGCCTTGTGCTCCTGCGGCCAACACCGTTGGCGGAGCCCAGGAACCTGAAACGTTGTTTGTGTAAAACAAACCGCCGTCCAAGCCGCTACCGTTGGTTTCAGCCTGGAATGCAACGTGTAATTTGTTGTTTCCGTCTATGGCAAAGTTAGGGGCATTCACTTCATTGCTTGCATTACCTGCCTGCACATACACTTGCTCGGTGGTCCAACTTGAACCGTTGAAAAAAGAATGTCTTACTTCATAAGACCTTCCACCGTTCACGTCGTCGTAGTCAAAAATGATATGCGGAATATTATTTCCATCCACTTTGAGTACGATGTCGTACACGTTTTTCCAACCATTGGGATCTGAATAAGCAGAAACTTTTGCAAAAGACCAGGTGGAGCCATTTGTACTGGAACCATACCAGACGCCTCTTTCCTGGCTACAGCAGCCTCCTGATATTTGACTAAGTTTGAATGCTACGTGGTACTTCCCTGTTGCATCAATCGCTAAAGAAACGTAATCACTGGCGCCATAGCCGGGCTGTGCGTCATTGGGTGTAAAAGAGCCGAGCGTGGTCCAGCTACTGCCGTTCCATTTTACTAATTTGTAAGTGTAATTCGGGTACGAGCCAACTCTGTAGAAGCCGTAAAATTCATTATTGTAAGTAGCCATGGAACTGAACGGCCAGTCGCAACCGCCAGTATTATCCTGGGTTCCATTTGTGAAAGTTTGACTGTTGATTGGGGAAAGAAAAGCCAGAAGTAAAAACAAAAACAGGAAAACTGTTCGTGTAGAACTCCCATTGAACGTTAAATTTGAGAACATGGTGGAATAAAATTTTGGTGAAAGAAATATAAGACAAAATTGGAACGCGCTAAGAAAAACAAATTAAGAATTCGAAATCCGAAACAATAAATCGAAACGTCTTCCGGTGTAGTGTTGTATGTTATTTGGCATGAATTGAAAACCGTCCAAAGTTATTATAAAAATAAGAACATCACCAAATAAAGTAGCCCCGGAGATTTTCCCAAGGGCTACTTTATTTTATAATCTGAATTTATCAGTGAACTTACTGCACTACCAATTTCACCACCTGCATGCCGTCCGCCAAAGGCGCTTTGAAGAAGTAAACGCCCGCCGGCAATTCGGCGCTTTGTATGGAAATTTGGTTGAATCCGGTGAAAAGATTTGCATTGCCGGATTGCAGCGTTTTGCCACTCAAATCGGTCAAAGTCCACTCAACATTTTGCGATGTCGGAGTTGAAATTTCAACCGTCACTTCGCTGCCGTTTGTTGGATTTGGGTAAAGCTGGACGAATGACTGCAGCGTTGCTGCGCTTGTCGCGCCGCCTTTCACGCCGCCGTTAAACGGTTTTGCACAACCCGTGGTCGTGAAATAGTAATTCTGCGACCAGCAATTCCACAC
>CALMIT010000173.1 GCA_937864255.1 uncultured Saprospiraceae bacterium | reverse complement strand
GCACCGGGCGAAGGTACTTGCGCCAATTGTCACTCACCGGCCAGCGCCAGTATTATGGGATTTGTGAGTATATCCGGTTTGCCCGGCACTATTCAACCGGACACGGATTACCCCATCACCGTTACGATTACAAAAACGGTCGGGTCGCCTCAAAAAGCTGGCTTTCAGTTGGTTGCGCTAAATTCGAGCAACCAGAACGTGGGCAGCTTTACCAGTTTGGGACCAAATGTGGACTCCGAATCTTCCGGCGGCCGCACTTATGTGGAACACAGTCCCGCCCAGAATTTTGTCGGCAATTCAGTTGTTTACACTTTCCCCTGGCCCTCGCCCGCCGGCCCCGCCGGACAAATTATCAGTATGTACGCTGCCGGAAATCTGGTAAACGGCAACGGAAATACATCGGGCGACAGGGTGGTAACTATTCAAACCGCGGGCACACTGGCGGGAAGCGGGCCACCCCTTACAGTTTCTATCATTAATTCCGGAAATGTTTCTTGCAACGGCGGGAACAATGGTTTTGCTACAGCGCTGGCAACCGGAGGTACTACGCCGTACACTTTCACTTGGTCGAATGGTGATACCGGGCCGACGGCAGATAATCTTATGGCCGGCAATTATACAGTCAGCGTCTCAGACGGATCCGGAGGTATGAATACTGCTTTTGTAGTGATCTCGCAGCCGTCACCGATTAATATTACTTTGTTAAATCAGACGGGAATTGACTGTAATAACACGAGCGGAAGTGCATCCGTGATAGCCAGCGGAGGTACGCCCGGATTTAGCTACGTCTGGTCAACCGGAGCTACCGGGACAACGGCTAATAATCTTGTGGCAGGAATCAATTCTGTGACCGCGACCGATTTGAACGGTTGCACGCGCGTTTTTCAGGTCAATATTTCATCGAATACCAATCCGCCTGTTGCGGAAGCAGGCTTAAGCGCTGTCCTGACGTGTACGAATACGCAGATTAATTTGAACGGAGCGGGGTCTTCTATCGGACCAAATTTTTCATACCAGTGGACAACTTCCAATGGAAATATCGTCTCCGGTGAATTTTCCTTAAACCCCGTCGTTAACGCCGGAGGGCAGTACACTTTGACCGTTTTTAATAATTCAAACGGATGTAATTCCAGCGATATAGTTACTGTCACGTCCAATCAGAATCCGCCCGCTGCGATAGCCGGGCCGGACGCTGCGGTTTCCTGTGCTTCGCCTTCGATACAACTCAACGGCAATGGATCAGCTACGGGAAGCGGTATCAGCTACAATTGGACGACGCCAAACGGTAATATTGTAAACGGAGCAACTACTTTGATGCCGACCGTCAATGCTGCAGGCACGTACATACTTACCGTAAATGACGCCTCAAACGGCTGTTTTTCCAGAGATACTGCAATCGTATCCGGTAATAATGACATGCCGGTTGCCGATGCAGGCGTTGATGCTATAATAAATTGTCTCAATGCTACAGCGACGCTTGATGGGAGCAATTCATCTGCCGGTGTAAATTTCAGTTATGAGTGGACGACTGATGATGGCAGCATAGTTTCGGGAGCAAATACAAATTCGCCGGTAGTTGACGGCGCTGGTTCATACATTTTGAATGTGACGAATAATCAAAACGGATGTTCCGAAGTGGATACGGTTTTGGTAGCAGTGGACACCCTGCGGCCAGTTGCGGATGCCGGGCCAGATGTGGTACTTTATTGTACAAACCTGACGGATACACTCAATGGTGAGCAGTCGTCCAGCGGAGCCGGAATTATTTATCTGTGGGGTACTAATGGAGGAAATATCCTCAGCGGAGCATTTTCAAACCGGGCGGTGGTTGATGCTCCCGACCTGTATTTTATTACCGTCACCGATACATTAAATGGTTGTCTGAGTCTTGACTCGGTGCTGGTCACGGAAGTTTTATCGCCTGAAATCGTCAATACCGTTGTTGACCACGTGGATTGTTTCGGAGGCGCCGACGGCTCCATTTCAGTCGAAGTTGCTCAGGGACTCGCTCCTTTTGTTTTTGAATGGTCAAACGGCGCTGATACGAACGTGAATACCAATTTGAGCGCCGGTATGTACACGCTGATAGTGACGGACTCGCTGGGATGCACCGACACAGCCTCTTTTACAATCAATCAACCTGCAAACATTGTCTCGAATATCGGCAGCATTGACGAAAGCGGCGTTGGCGCCAATGACGGGATCGCCTTCGTAAATCCGGCGGGCGGCACGGGCGTTTTGAGCGTTTTGTGGCAAAATGGCGAAACTACAGATTCAATTTTCAATCTCATTCCGGGCGAATATTTTGTCTCAATTACCGACGAAAATAACTGTCAAAAAACAGACTCGGTAGTGATCAATAATTTTAACTGCGGACTGGCAGCCATGCTCAATTCAGAAGCGGTGACTTGTTTTGGTGCTTCTGACGGGAGCGCAGATATAGTCATTATAAGCGGCACGGCTCCATTTGAATATCTCTGGAATACGGGCGATACCACGGCTACTATTTTGGCACAGCCAGCGGGCAATTACACCGTGACTGTGTCGGATGCAAATAATTGCGTGATAATCAGAACCATCGCCATCGGTTCGCCTGACGCTTTGCAAATCGAAAATTCCATAATTACCAACGTGGATTGTTTTGGAAATGCTACTGGTTCGATTGAAGTGGTTGTTTCCGGCGGTACGGCTCCGTATGATTTGTTGTGGTCAAATGGCGAGACAGATGACAGAATTGAAAATCTCGAAGCCGGGATTTATTCACTGACTTGTACGGACGCCAACGATTGCGTTTTTTCAACTTCATTTACGATAAATGAACCGCCAGCGCTCGATGTACAAATTGCGGGAACAAACGAAACGGCCGTCGGAGCAGCCGATGGTACGCTGTCTGCCAGCGTAAGCGGCGGCACTCAGATGTATCATTATTTGTGGAATACGGGCGATACGATAGCGACCCTGAGCGGTTTGTCGCCGGGGATTTATCTGCTTTCTGTTACCGATCAAAATGGTTGTGTAGAAGTCGCTGATTTTGAAATATTCTCTTACGACTGTTCAGCTTTCGGCGCTTCTTTTGATTTTACGGAGCAAATTTGTCCGGGTGCGAACGACGGGCAGATTTCCATTTCCGAAATTTTTGGAGGTCGGGAATCATACCTTGCGAGTTGGTCAACGGGAGATACTTCTTTACAAATTTCAGACCTTGAAGCCGGCGATTATCAGGTTTCAATTTCGGATGATGCGGGATGCGAAATTGTCCGCACTTTTTCAATCCAATCGGGCGATGATATTGCCCCGGTGATTCAACAGGATAATTATGAAGCAACTTTGGATGAAAACGGTGTGGCAGAACTTGCCGAGGATTTTTTTGAAAATGCTGTGAGCGATAATTGCGCTTTGGATACTGTTTTTTGGAGCCGTTCGACTTTCGGCTGCGATGATCTCGGATCGGTTAAAATTGAATTGACCGCTATTGACGCCGCCGGAAATATGACTTCCGATTCTGTTGAAATTTTAATTACCGATAAAATCGCCCCGGAAATCACCTGCCCCGAAAATATTGTCACGCAAAATTGCGGAGCCTTGGATTACGATCTTCCGCAGGTCAGCGATAATTGCATGGCGGGCGCTCCGGTTTTGACGACCGGACTTCCTTCCGGCTCAGTTTTTCCGGAAGGAACTACCACAGTTACTTACAAAGTGACCGATCTTGCCGGACTTGAAGCACAATGCAGTTTTGACATTGAAGTCCAAAATACGCTCGAATTGGATACTTTGATTGTCAATTTTGACGACTGTTTGCCCACGCCACCGGAAGCAGTGGTGTCCGGCGGCACAATACCTTACGTGACTACTTTCGATCTCGACGAATCTGACTCGGTGTTGGTTTTCACAGTTAACATATTGGATTCCAACAGTTGCCGGTTTACTGCAATGATTCCGATTGAGATAAATAATGAAATTGAAATCAGCGTGGTGGAAACTATCGCTGAAACTGAGCCAG
>CALMIT010000172.1 GCA_937864255.1 uncultured Saprospiraceae bacterium | reverse complement strand
TTACAGACGAGGTTTTGTCCAGCAGGACGGGAATTTTTAATATTTCTGCCTGGCAATTGTCCGAATAGATGAGTAAAGTGTCATTTTCTGCCTCATAATCTTTGGGCAAGGAAATTTGTATTATCTCACTTTCCAAAAACAAAAAATTCAAATCGCCGGCGGTCGTAAGTGCCGCACCTGATTGCAGCCGAATGCTGTCAATTGTTACCGGCACATTGCCGAGGTTATGCAAAAGCATATCGCCCTGATAGATCGAATCCGGCAGGACGGGTCTGAAAGTAATGTTGTTTTGGAGCGTATGAATTCTTTGAATTTGCGGATTGGGTAATAGTGCCGCACCCGGCCCGCCGTAGCAGCCCAAATCTGCTATTGTCGTGCCGGCTGACGGAAAGGCAGCAGTTCCCGGTGATAAGGAAGATTCCGGGTCATTAAAAACAAGGGAAGGATCGCCGGCATCCACTATTTTGGAGGCATTATCCGTCATAAAATCTTCCGATACGAAAAATGGATTTTCGTCAATATTTCCGCTTCCGGGGTACCCGCCTTCCACTAAATTATACGCTGCCGTCGCCAGGGTCGTCTGATAAAAATATATTGGGCCTCCGTTTGACTGGTGATTTTGGTAAATGATATTGTTCCGCGCATCACAAACGCCCATCCATTGCAACAAACCGGCAGCTCTGCCGCTGGTAGCGATAGCATTTCCACGGCACAAATTATTGACAATCGTATTATTATGAATTTTGGTGGCGCCGCCCACTAAAAGTATCGGCGAACCGAAAGCCACACCCACCAGATATGGAATGGACACATTGTTGTAAACAAGATTATTTTTGAATTCAAGGTTTGAAAAATTTGAAATTATAGCCGCGCCGTAGCTACTGAAATTGCAGGTAATCACATTATTGTAAATACGCGGCGCGCCATAGGAAGTATGAATGCCCGCGCCGCCACAGTTGAAAAAAGCGGGCGACTGCCTGTAAATTTTATTATTACTGATAACATTCATTTGAATCGTGGCGCCCGATTGCGAAATATAAAACCCGCCGCCTTCGAGGTAACTGAATGTCGGATTTACGCTGAATAAGGTGCCGCCGCCCGTCACCGTAAAGCCTTGAACGACGCAATCCGCAGTGCCTCCGATTACCGAAACGGTACTCGACATATTTGGATTTGCAGCGCTGCTACCGTCTATAATTGTCTGATTGATATCAGAAAGTTGCCCTGTCCTGAAAAAAGTACCGGTAAGCACGATGTCCTTATTTTGTATTCTTAAATTTTCAAAATAAGTACCGGGTCTGACCACAATCGTATCGCCCGCATTGGCAGCATTTATAGCCTCCTGAATTTTCAAATAATCATCCGGCACGGTAATGATGGTAGCATTCAGGTACAAAAACGCCGCCATAAAACCGATACACCCCCCCAGTTTTTTAAATCTGCTATTCATCCGAATTGCCATTTTTAAAATGAAAAATGCTAAAAACAAAACCAGTTTTCAATTGCAAATAAAGGGTTCATGCGACGGCAGGTATTGTCAAAAATTGCTTTTTTGGCAACAGCGACGGCGAAACGGCAATTCAGCACATTTTAAGCGATTTCGGAAAAAGCGCTCGGGCTGGTTCCAAACTGTTTTTTAAAAGCTTTGCTGAACGAAGGCAGGTCTGCAAAACCTATGAGGTAGGCAATTTCAGTCAGCGAATGTTGATTTGTTGCGATTAGATTTTTCGAACGGTGGAGCCGTAATTTCAAATGAAACTGGTAGGGCGAAGCGCCATAAACTTTTTTAAACTGGCTGAGCAGATAGAATTTTGAAAGCGTGGCTACGCTGCTCAACTCTTCGAGCGATACAGCTTTCATGGTGTTGCTTTCCAGATATTCCACCGCTGTTTCCAGCCGGCGGATAATTTCCATTGCCGAAGACTTTGAGCCAATGTCTGTTTTGACGCAAAGTTTGTTCAAGCTGATTTGTAACCGCGCAAAATCAGCGACCCAAGCATAAAAAAAATCCTGAAGTTCATCTTTCTCAGTATTTCCAAAAGGCAACAGCGCCGGCGTTTTGATAGCAAAACGTTTCAGACTGAAAAGTCCCTCCACGATTTCAAAGTCGGTATTAAGATGCTGGTTCTCCAATAACTCCCGCTGCGTGCAAGTCAGATTACGCATCGCCCGGGCGATAAGACCGGCGTCGAAGTAAAAACAAATACCCCGCACAGGTTCCGTACACCTTACTTTTGTGCGCAAGGGAGTATTTTGATTGACAATAAAAGCGGTATCACCAGAGAGGGCAAAACCGGACTGTCGCAAAAAATAAGTTTCGCCCTGAGCAGATGCAAATTTAAGTGAAATCGCAGGCGAGGTCCCATCGAAAGAAAAATGATTGGAATAGGAGCTTACAATCCTGTTGGCTCCTTCCAGATAAATATTTCTCGCCTGATTAATTTTTTGCATGATTCGACAGTTAAAAATCCCGGATTCATCCTATCAAATGTGCTGTCGAAAGTAGGAAGGTTTATAATTGTGTTTTAGTTTTTTACAATTCCGGTCAGGCAAAAGACGAAGTAAATTGTGATAAAGAGAAATAGATTTTTTGTTGGGCGGCGACGCAGAGACATTGTGCAGAAAGGGAAGTTATTCTCTATCATTTTTTTTGTACAATTATTTCTAAGGAACCTTCTTCTAAAGAATTGTATTCATCAAAATGCAAATGATAGCCTGAGGGTACACTTTCTTGTGCCAAGTTTAACAAGTGGTTAGCTAATGAAACTAACCCTTCTTTGTTAGCAATAATTGCTATTACTCCATTTTCCACTTTAGTTTCAATTTCAAAGTTATTCTTCCATCTGTACTCAAAACCCTTTTCTATATTAAATTCAGGCACGTCAATATCAATTTTCATTTAAATTCATTTAATCAGTTAATAAATATTCTGTCCGCGCAGTGTCCCTTCGGAGACACTGCGCAGGCGCGAAAAACTCCTCCCAAGCGCTGGCATCCGATTCATCATTTTCACTTTCATGATTCAAGGTGATGATAAAGATTCAATCGTGAAAACACCTGAAATTGGTTCTTCTCCTTCAAAATAGAGTTCCGAAGAATATTTAACCGGAAAAAAATCATCCAATTTTGGCACTTCCACATGTCCGCCATAAATCAATTTTAATTTATTCTCAATTAATTTAGAAAGATTTAAGTTTAATATAAAATCTTCACCATTTACAAATAATCCGAAAGCATAAAAACTAAACCCACCATCTTTTACAAAATCTTTAGTGCTTCCGCCAATTAAATAACCGTTATACTGTCTCCCTAACCCATCCACAAAGACGGCCTTGATAAAAAGCGGATACTCCTCTTCAGGTAAGGGAATATAATAATCTTTAATAGGACACATATATTCCATTTCTTCATCAAACACCCATACCGGAAATTTTTCGAATGAATTTTCATTAAATGATTTGATACAATCATGATTTCCTTTTAATTCTTTCATATTGAGCTTGGTTTATAGTTTACAAATGTGGTATAGGAAGTTTGCCCTCCCCAAAAAAACTTTCCTTCAAAAATACGCGAATCTTCACTTCCTTTGCCGCCGAATTTTTGTCGCCGCCTGCAACAAGTTTCCGTTTGCGCGGTTTGAATGGTCAAATACATTTTCATGAGCTTAAGAGCCAAAAAAGTTTCCGAATCTACTACCATCATGACCGAAATGGTCATGCCGAACGATACCAACCCGATGGGCAACCTGATGGGCGGCAACCTGATGCGTTGGATGGATATTGTAGCCAGCATTGCTGCCGGCAAACATTGCGAAAAACACGTCGTCACGGCTTCCGTTGATCACGTTTCTTTTCAAAAACCCATCAACCTCGGCGACGTGGTGACGCTCAAAGCCGTAGTCACCCGCGCTTTCAATACTTCGATGGAAGTGTTTGTGGAAGTATTCACCGCCGACATCAAAGGGCAGCAGCCACGCAAAAGCAACCACGCTTATTTCACTTT
>CALMIT010000171.1 GCA_937864255.1 uncultured Saprospiraceae bacterium | reverse complement strand
TATGCCCATCGTAGCCGGCAGCGAATTAAATGATGACCCATTAAATCCCATTTCCAGATTTGCCAAAGATTTGATAGCCGAAAAAGGCGATGCTACGCCGGTAACGTGGATACACCGCGACCTCCGTTATATCGAAAAATTGGCGACGCCTGATGTGAGCGTAGCTGATTTGGTCGGCGACGTGGATCCTATCAAAGCGGCGACGCTGAAACTGCCTTACGCCGATGAGCGGGTGATTCATTTCGGTTTGGTGCCGCGTTCGCATCGCTCCATTTTCGTTATCAACGAATTGCCTGATTTACAGGCTCGTATCCAGGTTTCTCTGTTCAATATTTTGCAGGAAGGCGATATGCAAATCCGGGGTTTCAAATTGAGGCTTCCTTTGGATATTCAGTTCGTTTTCACCGCAAATCCTGAAGATTATACCAATCGCGGCAGCATTATTACGCCGCTGAAAGACAGAATTGAGAGCCAGATCCTGACGCATTATCCGACCACGATTGAAATTGCAAAACAAATTACGCAGCAGGAAGCGAAGCTGACAGCAGATCAGAAAAAACACGTGCATGTGCCTGAGATATGGAAAGACCTGCTCGAACAAATTGCCTTCGAAGCCCGCGAAAGCGAATTTATAGACGAAAAAAGCGGCGTTTCGGCGCGATTGAGTATTTCGGGTTTTGAAAATCTCGTCAGCACGGCCGAACGGCGGATGCTGCTCAACGGCGAACGCGAGACCAGCGTCCGGCTGAGTGATTTTTGGGGTGTGATTCCTTCTATCACCGGCAAAGTGGAACTGGTTTATGAAGGTGAACAGGAAGGCTCCTACAACGTGGCGCTTGAATTGCTTCACGAGGCAGTGAAAACGGTTTTTTCGCAATATTTTCCCAACCCCGAAAAATTGAAAAAAGGACAGGATAAAGATCCTTATGGGACCATAAGAGCTTGGTTTACAGGCGGTAACAGTATTGATCTGATGATTGATGCACCCGATGAAACTTACCGCAAAACACTTGAAAAGGTGGCAGGATTGAAAAAAATGATTGAAAAAAATGCGGACGCAAAAGGAGAAGAATACGCTTTTATGGAACTGGTCTTACATGGATTGTCAGAATATGAAGTGATCAACAAAGAATTGCTTGACTCTAAAATCACCTTCAAAGATTTGCTGGCGAATATGCTGGACGACGAACTTTTTAAAGATTTTAATTAATCCGTTTTTTCAAAAAAAACTCATTCAGCCTGGTTTACATTTTCCAGCGCGTTGCATAAATCATTGATTTCCCAAGCTGCATCTACAGAATAATCACCAATTTTTGTCCTTCGCAGAGCGGTCAGATAAGCGCCGCTCTCAAGCGATTTTCCAAAATCAAATGCCAGCGAACGGATATAAGTGCCTTTGCTGCACGCCACTTCAAAATCCACAAAAGGCATTTCGAGGTTTGTGATTTTAAAATCATAAATAAAAACCTGGCGTGGCTCAATTTCCACCGATTCACCCTGCCGGGCTATTTTGTACAAAGGCTGTCCGTCTTTTTTGATGGCAGAGAAAATAGGCGGCACTTGCGCCTGTTCTCCCAAAAATTTTTGCCGGACGGCTTCAATTTTTTCCGGCGTGATGTGGGCTGTTTCAAAAAAATGCTCTTCGGGCATTTCGCTGTCATAGCTCGCCGTGGTAGCGCCCAGTTTTAAAGTACCCGTGTATGTTTTTGGCATTCCCTGCAAAAAATCTATTTTTTTGGTCGCTTTGCCCGAACAAACCAACAGCAAACCGGTAGCCATCGGATCAAGGGTCCCGGCATGACCGACTTTTATTTTTTTATTTCCGGTGATTCTGCGCAGCGTGTAACGTAGTTTGTTCACTACGTCGAAACTCGTCCAGCCGGTTGGTTTGTCTATTAAAAAAAGTGCTTCGGATTCCAAATCTATTTTCCCGATATTTTGCGTATTAATTATTTCCAGATTCATTTTTCTATTTTATAAACAACTGCTTCCCAGGGATTTAACCTGATCGTTTGAGTAATTTCATGCAATCGGCCGGCATAATTTGAAACGACAAGGCTACCCTGATTTTTAAATTCTTCTTTCCATTCAAATTCACTTTCGTGGTCGCTGAAATTCAGTGCCACGACAAATATTTCGCCTCCCAATATCCTTGAATAAACATACAAATTTGGGTGATCGGGAAACCAGTCCAGGTAATTTCCATAAACAAGCGTTGGCTCATTGTGCCGCAAGCGCGTCATTTTTCTGAAATAATTTAAAATCGAATCCGGGTCATTTTCCTGGCTTTCGGCGTTGATAAATTTGTAATTTTCATTGATATCCAACCAGGGTTTCGCTTCGCTGAATCCTGCATTTTTTGAACTGTTCCATTGAAACGGCGTCCGCGCATTATCGCGCGAAGTTTTCGGCAGGTAACTCAAAAATTCCTTTTCGTCGCCCCCGGCTGCCAGCCATTTTTTATGCCCGTCGAAGACTTGCAGGTCGTTGTATTTTTTTAAATCCATCCAATCAATATTGGTCATTCCAATCTCATCGCCAAAATAGATATATGGCGTGGCACGCTGCGTGAGCAGGTAAGTGAGCAACAATTTAGACGATTGCACGCGGTAATTTTTGTCGTTTCCCCACCGACTTACCATCCTGGGAAAGTCGTGGTTACCGAGAAAGGCTGTGTTCCATCCGCCACGGTCGGCGAGTACGTCCCAGCGGTTGTTTATTTTTTTAAACTCGACGAGGCTCCATTTTGCAGGCTTCACCCAATTATGCGGGTCGCGATCGAGGTCCATTTGTTCAAAATGGTAAATAGTATGCAGTTCGTGGCGGTTTTTTCCAACATACAATTCAGCCTGTTCAGGCGATATTCCGGGGCCTTCGCCCACCGATGTGCAGTCGTATTTTGACAAAACCTCACGGTTCATTTCCTGTAAAAATTCGTGCAATCGCGGCCCGTTTGCATAAAATTTTCCCAGGTTGCCGTCAAAATTTTCGGGCGTCATATCCGGCCAATCCGGCCTTTTGGACAAAAAAGGCAACACGTCAATGCGAAAACCATCAATGCCTTTACCCAGCCAGAAGTGCATGATCTCATAAATTTCTTCGCGCACCTTCGGGTTTTCCCAATTCAAATCCGGCTGTTTTACTGAGAACAAATGGAGGTAATATTCGCCGGTCACTGCGTCAAATTCCCAGGTGCTGGGTGCAAAATAACTCACCCAGTTGGTCGGCGGTTCGCCGTCGGCTTTTCCCGGTTTCCAATAATAATAATCGCGGTACGGATTGTCTTTTGATTTTCTGGATTCTCGGAACCAAAAATGCTCGTCGCTGCTGTGATTGGGTACGAGGTCAAGCAGCAGGCGAAGTTTCCTTTTTTTCAATTCTGCCAATAGCTCGTCGAAATCGGCCATGTCGCCAAATTCGGACATGATGGCGCGGTAATCGCTCACGTCATAACCATTGTCGTCATTTGGCGATTGAAAAATCGGATTGAGCCAAATGGTTTCTATTCCGAGACTCGCTATATAATCCAGCCGGTTGATGATGCCGCGCAGGTCGCCTATACCGTCGCCGTTGCTATCCTGAAAACTTCTGGGATAAATTTGATAAACAATGGTCTCTTTCCACCAGTTTCGGTCATCTTGAGGCAGGTTTTGGAGCGGTTTCGTCTGCATTTCAACAATAGTGTTTTTAAAAATGAACGCGGTGAAATTATAAAAATCCAGGTTTGAAAAACATTACAAGGTTTGATAAATATGCACCAGTTTTCCTTCTTCCTTTTCCCAGCACCACAGCGCGGCGGCGGCTTCGCAATTTTTTTGAAGCCGGAAATAGCGCTCCGCGTCAGCGGATAAATTGAGAATCTCGCGGGCAATTTCCTGCGGCTCAAGATTTTTAAGTAGTAGGAAAACCTCTTTTTCGGTATTTAAAATTTTATACTCGGGAAAATCCATTTGCAATGACGGCACACCCGCCTGCACGTAGTCGAAGGCTTTATTCGCTAG
>CALMIT010000170.1 GCA_937864255.1 uncultured Saprospiraceae bacterium | reverse complement strand
GCCGGTTTAGGTTTTTTCGATTTGCATAATTTATTTTAAAAGAATAGCCCGCTTCCCTGAACAAATGATGAAAAACAGACATTAGAATTAAAAGCATTTGCTTCAATTCAAACCCACAAAAGAATTTCATTACTAAAAAAATCCTGAAAATGAGATTCGGCATTCATCCTAAAGCCCGGCAGTTTTTTGTGCTCACAGGTCTGAGCGTCGGTTTGGTCGGTATTCTCACACATTGTATGTGTATGATTTTAAAATACCTTTTCCATTAAATCCGCTACTGCCGAAACTATTTTTTCATCAAAAATTCAATGAAATGAAAACCGCGCAAAAAAGTATCTGGTATTATTTGATACCGCTTATCACTTTCGTTTTCATCGTCGGTTTTGCTTCTTTTGTCAGCATCGCGCTGCTCAGTTATTTGAATTTCAACTAATTCTCCCCACTTTTTCCCTCAAATTCTTTCATTTAAAAATATTCGCATAACGCATCCAGTAGTACACTTTCCAAGTCCGAAATTTTTCGGCAATACCCGTATTGCAAAAAATACTTTTTCAACCAACCTGAAGAGGGTGGCTGCGGGCATTGCCAATGAATAATTCTTTACGCGACGCGGAAGGATAATAATGCCAGAAAGCAATCGCGCTTTTTGGGGTTATTTATCATCTGCGGATGCTACCGCGTTTTTTTCATAATTACCGGTAGCTCCGCCTTTTAAAAAATCGCAAAATCCGTGAACATCAAAGCATCCAAAAACGATCTATATCATAGATATTTTTTAATTAAAAAATCATTGTAAAACCAATAAATCAACTAATCATGAAAAATCTGAAAATTGTTAAATGGAGTCTGTTATTGAGCAGTTTGTTGTTTTTTGTAGCTTGTCAAAACAACTCTGTAAAAGACGAAACAAAAGACGTGAAGGAAGAAGTAAAAGAACTGGGCGACGCCATCAACGAAGAAATTAAAGAACAGAGAGAAGACCTCGCAGAAAGAACAAAATCGCTCGGCGAGCGCATTGACAACAAAATACAGGAACTGGAAGAAAGAATGAGCGACGCCTCGGCCGACGCCAGAAAAGAGTACCAAAAACAAATTGACGAATTGAAAGACTGGCGCGAAAAACTCGAAATCGAATCCAGTAAAATGGGTGATCAGATGAGCGAAAACTGGTCAGA
>CALMIT010000169.1 GCA_937864255.1 uncultured Saprospiraceae bacterium | reverse complement strand
GGCTGGCTGATAATGTGGCTCACTTTCAATTGTCCTTCGTACCGTTTTTCAAGCTGATCCAACTGATTTTTAAAAATGATCTCGCTTTCGTGGCGGCTGCCGGACAGCAGGACTACCTGGCTCATCGGCTCTTGTTCCAGGATGGTTTTTAAGATGGAAAAAATCGGCGTGATGCCGCTGCCGGCAGCAAAAAGAAAATAAGATTTCTTTTGCGCCGTGTCCAGTTTTGTATAAAACCTTCCTTCGGGCGTAGCCACCTCAATGGTATCGCCCGCCTTCAGCCGGTCGGCTATGTAGTTGGAAACTTTTCCTCCCTGTACGCGCTTCACAGTTACGCTCCACTCGTCGTCCGCCGGGCTGCTGCACAGCGAATATGAACGGCGAATTTCCCGCCCTTCCATATCAAATCGCAGCGTCAGATATTGACCCTGCGTATAAGCGTATTTTTCTTTCAAGCCGGGAGGCACTTCGAAAGTGAGTGTGACCGTGTCGCTTGTCTCTTTATTTATTTGTTTGATTTTCAAAGTATTAAACTGAATACTCATTTGCGGGTTCGAATTTTTTGAAAGTCTTAAAAACAATCCGCCGGTAAAAAGTTCGACAGGAATTTTTTAAAAAATCATTTTAAAAGCTGGTACGCGAGCATGGCGCCAAAATACGCCAAACCGCTCATGTAAATAAACTGAAGCAGCGGCCATTTCCAGGATTTTGTTTCGCGCTTTACGACGGCGAGCGTACTCATGCACTGCATGGCAAACACATAAAAAACCAAAAGCGACCATGAAGTGGCGAGGTTATATACTTTTTCGCCGGTGTCGGGGCGAATTTCCGCCGCCATTTTGTCGCGCACGCGCATTTCATCTTCTTCGCTGCCGATGCTGTAAATGGTGGCCATCGTACCCACAAAAACTTCGCGTGCAGCAAAGGAAGTAATGAGTGCAATACCGATTTTCCAGTCAAAGCCGAGGGGGTGGATGGCGGGTTCGATCCATTTGCCCAAAATTCCGGCATAAGAGGCTTCTATCTGTCGGGAAGCTATCAGATCGGCGGTCGTTTTTTCGTCCAGATTTTTTTCTTCGGCTATTTCAATCGCCTCTTTTTCAGCCATTTGCAGGGCACTGCCCGGTCCGAAACTGGCAAGAAACCAGAGAACGACCGAAATCACCAAAATCACTTTTCCGGCTTCCAGTACGAAGGTTTTCACCTTTTCCCACACATTTAAAAACACATTTTTAAAAACAGGCAGGCGGTAATCCGGCAATTCGATCATCAGGTAACTGGTTTCGTCCGTTTTCAAAATCATTTTAAAAACAAAAGCCGAACCCAGCGCCGCCACAATTCCCAAAAAATAAAGGGCCGTAAAAACCAGTCCCTGCAAATTGAAAATGCCCCAGACGATGACCGACGGCGCTACAAAACCGACCAAAATGGTATAAACGGGTATGCGCGCCGAGCAACTAATCAGCGGCGTGACCATGATGGTGATGAGTCGCTCTTTCCAATTGCTGATGGTACGCGTGGACATGACAGCGGGAATCGCGCAGGCGCCGCCGGAAATGAGCGCTACGATGCTGCGCCCGTTTAGTCCGAATTTTTGCATCAGGCGGTCAAAAATAAAAACCGCCCGCGCCATGTAGCCCACTTCTTCCAAAATGGAAATCAGGAAAAAGAGGACGGCAATCTGAGGTACAAAGACGATAATACCGCCCAAACCGGCCAACACTCCGTCGGAAAGCAATTGCGCCCACCACACATCCGGCAGGTAATTTTTTATGGCATCGCCGAGGTAAACAAACAATCCTTCTATCCAGTCCATCGGGTAAGAAGACCAACTAAAAATAGCCTGAAAAACCAGAATCATGAGCGCAAAAAATATCACTGGGCCCCAAAATTTATGCACCAGCACATTGTCCAGGCGGTCAGAAAATCCGGCACTTTTGAGGCTGGTTTTTTGCAGCACTTTTTTTGCGATGGGTACAAATTTGTCGTAGCGCTGCATGGTTTCGCGTATTTGCATGCGCAAATCGTCCATGGCCGTTTCTTCACAAATCCGGCGTATTTTATCTCTTGTCTCTTTGTCCAAAAAGGGAAGCCAGGCGTAATGATGCCCGATAAGTTTTGCCTGGTATGGATTTTCGAGGCGCAGTTCTCCGGCTATTTTTTGAGCAGTATTTTGTTCCTGCACCGAAAATTTGTAAAAAATATCGGGCGCGCGGAAAGCGGCCGATTTTTCTATTTGCTCCGCCAGCATTTTTTTCAGATTGTCAAAATTTTCACCGCTGCGCCCGCTCACGGCGACAACCGGAATTTTGAGCATTTGCGAAAGCAACTCGGGCTGATATACGATGCCTTCGCGGTCGGCGATATCTTTCATATTGAGCGCCAGCACCACCGGAAAACCCAAATCACGCACCTGCGTGAGCAACAGCAGGTGCCGCTCCAGATTGGTTACATCCGCCACGTACAGCACGAGGTCGGGATAATTTTCGTCGCGGATATTGGTAAAAGTGCTGGCAACAATTTTTTCATCCTGCGAGGTGGGAAAAAGGCTGTAAGTACCCGGAAAATCTATAATGACGGCTTCGAGGGATTTTGAGAGGCGGGCGATACCCAGTTTTTTATCAACGGTAACACCCGGAAAATTGCCGATTTTCTGGCGCAACCCGGTGAGCTGATTGAATACCGATGATTTGCCGCTGTTCGGATTGCCGAGCAGGGCTATTTTTACTTCCCCCTGTTTTTTCATTCGACTAGGATACTTGCTGCTTCGTCGTAGCGCACTGCGATTTTTTGCCCGTTGACTTTGATACAATAACCGCCTTTAAAGGGCGCTATGCGCATGACTTCCACGCGGCTGCCGGGTAGTACGCCCATTGCCATGAATTTGCCCGCGAGGCGATCGTCGGTAAATGCCGTCACCGTAAGTAATTCGTGGAGAACACTTTGTGTAATATTACGCGATTTGGCAGTTAAAATCATTGGGCTTTTTTGCATTCCAAAACTGTGCAGTCAGGTGAATATAAAGCTCCCGACGCCGCAGTTTTAAGAACTCAAAGATACGCTCTCCCTTTCCAAATCACCAATACCTACCAAAATCCTAATGCTTACCTAATCTTAGGTACGTTTCGCGGGGTATAAAACTCACTGAGCCGCAGCCATGCCGATTTTCACATGCTCCAGGTGGTGGCGCGAATGCCAGGCATAAAGCGACAACAAATCCTTGAGTCTGAAAATCCGCTGACTTTCGGGATGAAAAATGGTTCTTTCCCAATCTTCTTTTTTTAAGGTTTTTAAAAACAAAACCCAGCGGGCGTGAACCGCTTCGAGGATATTCAGCGAGAGTTGAATCGGCGCTCCCGACCCGTCGGGCGTTTCTGCCCACAGCGCCTCTTTGTAGGGACGAATGGTGGGGTGATCTTCAGTCATACCCAGCTTAAAACGACAATAGCCGTTCATGTGGCTGTCGGCTACGTGGTGAATGACCTGCCGCACCGTCC
>CALMIT010000168.1 GCA_937864255.1 uncultured Saprospiraceae bacterium | reverse complement strand
CTCAGCAGCAGTCGGTAGATGCCATCCACGAGGTCGTCCACGTAGCAAAAAGAGCGCGTCTGAGAGCCGTCGCCAAAAACGGTCAGACCCTCACCGCGGATCGCCTGCGAAAAAAACGCTGGCAGCACGCGGCCGTCTTCCACGCGCATACGCGGGCCGTAGGTGTTGAAAATGCGGACGATGCGCGTTTCCACGCCGTGGTAAGTATGATAAGCCATCGTGATGGCTTCGAGAAAACGTTTGGCTTCATCGTACACGCCGCGCGGACCAACCGGATTCACATTGCCCCAGTAATCTTCTTTTTGCGGGTGGATGAGCGGGTCGCCGTACACCTCCGAGGTAGAAGCCACCAGGATGCGGGCTTTCTTTTCCTTAGCCAAGCCGAGCAGGTTGTGCGTGCCGAGCGCACCCACTTTCAGCGTTTGTATCGGCATTTTCAACTAATCAATCGGACTGGCGGGCGAGGCGAAGTGCAGGATATAGTCGAGGTGACCGGGCACGTGTACAAATTTGGTCACGTCGTGGTAATAAAATTCAAATTGTTCGAGTGGAAAAAGGTGCGCGATGTTGTCTTTGTTGCCCGTGAGCAGGTTGTCCATCGCGATGACGTGGTAGCCCTCTTTGATAAAACGGTCGCACAGGTGCGATCCCAAAAATCCGGCGCCGCCGGTGATTAAAACTCGTCTCACAGTAGTGTTTGATTTTTTAATGAGCACTCATGCGTCGGGACGACAACCGCCGTCGAAGCCGTCGGGCGGCTCCGCTTTTTCCCAAACATGAATGGTAAATGATTTTCTAAAAAAGGAGGGCTTTGTATCGCGGTTATCTTTCGGCTGCGAAGTTAAGACCTTCCCTGACTTTTTCCACAATAAATTTTTGTAAATCTTCATCCAGTTCGCTGTGCATGGGTAGCGAGAGCACCTTTGCCGCCAAATCTTCCGACACCGGGAAGTCGCCCGCGCCGTAGCCGTAGTTGTAGGCTTTTTGCAAATGCAGCGGCACAGGGTAATAAATGCCGTGCGGAATGCCGCTTTCCTGCAAATATTTCGCCACCTGGTCGCGCCCTTTTTCTATCAAAATGGTGTATTGATGAAAAACGTGGGTGGAATTTCCGGCTCTTTCAGGCACGGTCACCCCGGGCAGA
>CALMIT010000167.1 GCA_937864255.1 uncultured Saprospiraceae bacterium | reverse complement strand
GGGGGCGTATGATCCGATCAAATCTCCGCCCCAAATGCAGGTTTTTTCATTTTTAAAAACGGAAGATTTGAACAGCTTGATGGCGGCTTCGGAGGTCGTGGTTGCGCGGAGCGGCTACAGCACAGTGATGGATTTGTGGGCGCTCGAAAAGGCAGCCATCCTCGTACCCACGCCCGGTCAAACCGAGCAGGAATACCTCGCCCGAAAATTCAGTTCGGAGGGTATTTTCCCGACAGCGGCGCAGCAGGATTTTGATCTTGAAAAATTATTAAATGAAGTGCGAAAATTTCCCGGATTTAAAAAATCAAATTACCTTGAAGTGCAACTGGAAGCCTTTTTGAAAGAAAGGCTGGGTTTTTTATAAAAAGGAAAATTTAACTGAAAAATGAATGATACCGGCATAACGGCGCCCGATACAAAAACGCTGAAAAATGCTTTCGAACGGAAAAAAATGTTTTTTGAAGCGGGCGCTACAAAGGCTTACAAATTTAGAATGCAGGCGCTGAAACGCCTTTACGAAGCCGTCAAAAAATACGAACCCGAAATCCTTGCCGCGCTCAAAGCGGATATGCGCAAGCCGGATTTTGAAGGATTCGGCGGAGATGTGGGCGTGGTTTTGCAGGAAATCAGCGCCTTTCGTAAAAACCTGCGCCGCTGGATGCGTTATGAAGAGCGGCCGACGTCCATTGCCCTCTGGCCGGTCAAAAGCAAACTCACATACGAACCGCTCGGCGTGGTTTTGATCATCGGCCCCTGGAATTATCCTTTTCTTTTGCCGCTCACACCCCTGGCGGCAGCTATTGCTGCCGGCAATTGCGCCATTGTAAAACCTTCCGAACTCGCGCCTGCCTCGGCCCTTGTTGTCGAAAAAATCATCCGGGAGACATTTGACGAGCAGCATGTCAGCGTTGTGCAGGGCGACGGCGCGGAAATAGTGCCGGCGATGATGCGGGCTTTTCGTTTTGACCATGTGTTTTTTACGGGTAGCGTGGCGGTGGGCCGCGAAATTGCCAAACTTGCCGCCGAAAAATTAATACCCACCACGTTGGAATTGGGTGGAAAAAGTCCGGCGCTGGTGGACAGAAATACCGACCTCGAATTAACGGCAAAGCGCATCGTCTGGGGCAAATATTTTAATGCCGGACAGACTTGCATCGCGCCGGATTATGCGCTGGTGTCTGAAGAATCAGCCGATGATT
>CALMIT010000166.1 GCA_937864255.1 uncultured Saprospiraceae bacterium | reverse complement strand
TGCGCCGATGGTACTGCTCCAAAGGTGGGAGAGTAGGTCGCCGCCAGCCTCAATATAATCCGAAAGCCTCGTGTCATTCACACGGGGCTTTCCTCGTATTTCGAATAGATAGTCTTTAATAAGGATCGACGTCAATCACCACTCGTACCGATCCAAATCCTTTTTCCTCTTTTAAAAAATGAACTGCCGCTTCTATTTTTCTTTTCACTGTTAAAGTATAACGTGATTGGGCAGGCATTTTTAAAAGTAAATCCAATAGAAACAAGCCGCGAACTCTGCTCACGTATGGAACGGCCGGTCCATTAATCTGGCAGTTGGTCTGGCTTCTTAAAAACTCATAAAAGGCTTTCGCAGCTTCATTAAGCACTTTTGGCGTTTTATGTTTCAACGTAATTCTTATCAATCTCGAAAACGGTGGATAATTAAATGACTGTCGTTCAAGGATCTCCCTTTCAAAAAAACTTTTGTAATCGTGCTCCAGCACTTCTCTGAGTACCGGATGAGCGGTATTCATGGATTGAATGATTACTTTCCCTCTTTGATTTTTACGACCTGCCCTACCCGCTACCTGTGCAATTAATTGAAACGCCCGCTCCCCTGCCCTGAAATCCGGAAATTGTAAAAGCTGATCTGCGCTGATCACGCCTACCACCCCAACATTTTCAAAATCCAGCCCTTTGGTCACCATCTGCGTACCGACCAAAATGTCAATTCTCTTTTCTTCAAAATCGTTGATGATTTTCGTGTGAGCGTTTTTCGTGCGCACGGTGTCCAAATCCATCCTGCCTGTTTTAGCGTCAGGAAGATAAATTTTCAATTCATCTTCAATTTTTTCCGTCCCGAAACCCTGCAATTTCAAATCGCGCGAGCCGCAAGCCGGACAAATTTTCGGTATCGGCATATTGTAGCCGCAGTAGTGGCATTGCAGGTTGTTTGAAAATTTATGATAGGTAAGGCTCACGTCGCAGTGAATACATTCCTGGTGCCAGTTGCAGGCGCTACAGCGCAGCGTTGGTGCATAACCCCTCCTATTTTGAAAAAGAATGGCTTGCCTGCCGGCAGTAAGTGCATCGCCCAGTTCATTGAGCAAGATTTGCGTGAAGTGTGCCTGCAATTTTCGCTCTTTCAACTCCTGTTTTGCGTCGGCAATCACCAACTCCGGCAGATCCATACCTCCAAACCGCTCATTCATTTCTACAAGTCCGTATTTGCCGGTTTTGGCATTATAATAGGATTCGACGGCGGGCGTGGCAGTGCCGAGCAGCGTCTTCGCTCTGCTCAGATGCGCCAGGTAAATAGCAGCGTCCCGCCCATGGTAGCGCGGCGCCGGGTCTTGTTGTTTGAAAGAAGTATCGTGCTCTTCATCAACGACGACTAATTTTAAATTTCTGAACGGAAGCATGAGCGCCGAGCGCGCTCCGAGTACAACCGGTTTGCTTTCATCAGCCACCGATTTCCAAATTTCCACCCGTTCGTTGTTGGACATTTTGGAATGATAAACGGCGATTTTGTCGCCAAAAACTGTTTGCAGCCGGCTGACAATCTGCGTGGTCAGTGCGATTTCCGGCAGCAGGTACAAAACTTGCTGGTTCTTTTCAAGCGCTTTTTGGATCAGTTCGATATAAATCCGCGTTTTTCCGCTGCCGGTCACGCCGTGCAGCAGGACGACATTTTTATCTTCAAAATTTTCCTCAATTTCTTTCAAAGCCTTGATTTGCTGCGTTGATAGTCCGGCGGCCTGCTCCGCTTCCAGCCCGGAATCGTCGAAGCGGCTCACTTCTTTCTCATAAACCTCCCAAATTCCTTTTTTTTCAATGGACTTGATGACGCTATAATCAACGCCTGCTTTATTCAAAACATCCTGGCGCCTTACAAATTCCTGCGTACGCGCGAGCGACAGGAAAGCCATCAGCGCTTCTACCTGCCGGTGCGACCTTTCCAACTTTTCAAAAGCGGCTTTTACCTGTTCCGAATTTGATGCATAAGGCTCTTTCAGGCGCAGGCAGGCGATACTTTTCGGCTGGTATTTTTCTTTGATTTCTTCTTTGAGATAAATCACTTTTTTATCCAAAAGCCTCGAAATGATGTGGTAAACAGACTTTTGGTTCAGGATTTTTCTGACGTCGTCCAGCGAAAGTTCATCCTGCAAAGTCAAAGCCTCGGCAATCATGTACTCTTTGTCGTTCAGGCTGGAAAAGTCGTTTCCAAAAACAGGACTTAAAATGATGCGCGTTTCGCTGGCGAGTTTGAGATGCGTCGGCAAAGCTGCGTTCATTACTTCGCCGGGCGTGCAGACGTAGTACTCGGACAGCCATTTCCAAAATTTCCACTGGTCTGGAAAAATGACGGGCTGCTCGTCCAAAATATCGGCGATAGCTTTTGTGCGGTGATTTGAAGGCGGGTCTTGGTGTACTTTTACGACCAGCGCGCTGTACAATTTATTCTTTCCAAACTGCACTTCCACGCGCACTCCAAACTGAATTTTTGATACCAAAACCTCCGGCACGTGGTAAGTAAAAGTGCCGGGCAGCGCCAAAGGAAGCACCACATCCACGAACGTCCGCGAGGCTGTTTCTTCAGGATGAAATGACTGATTTGGCATAAAAATTCAAAATTGACAATAAAAGATTAACCCTCCGAAAGCGTCTGTGAAATATCCGTGCGCTGCGCCTGCAAAGCGGGCAATACAGCAGCCATCAAACCGATGAACACAGCGCCGGCTAACAGCCACCATTCTTCTTTTAAAAAAATGCCGCCGCTAAATGTATAACGATAGGCTTTTTGCAAAGCGCCCGAAAGCAGTTCCATAGCCGCATGACTGAAAATGATGCCCGCGAGGTAGCCTAAAACCGCGATCAGCAAACCTTCCAAAATTATCAACAGGAAAAGCGCCCCGCGCGAAGCGCCCATCACGCGTATCAATGCCAGTTCATACTTGCGCTCTCGCAGCGAACTGTACAAAGAAATGAAAACGCTCAAACCGGACACAAGGATGATGATGAGCGCCAAAATTTGCAGAGCCTGCTCGCCCACGCCGATATTTTCATAAAGCCGGTTCATTTCCCAGGCGGGAGAGGCGGCTTGCAGGTTTGTGTTTTCGTTGATGTTGCGTTGCAGGTTCAGCGCCTGGTAGTTTTTTCCGCGAAATTGCACGAGCAGAGCCGTGATTTCTTTGCTTTCCGAATGTTCGTGATCAGATTCCGTTTCGTGTTCGTGGGGAGTCTCGTGTATTTTCCAAATCGTTGCCGTGTTGCAAAGCAGCAATTGATCCAGCACGCTGCCGGAAGGTTTTAAAATGCCGACTATCGTAAAATCGCCTTCGTGCTCCAGGTCAAGCGAATCGTCCATGATCAGCCCGTGAGAAGAGCGAAATTTGTCGCCCAGCTTGAGTCCGAGTTTTTTGGCGACATCAGCGCCGATGACTGCTTCCAGATCGTTTTCCCAAATTTTGCCTTCTGCAATTTCATGCGGATACAAATCCAAAAATGCCGGCGTGGTGCCCACAATTCTGTAACCTTTATAACTGTCGCCGAGCGAGAGCGGGACGGCCTTTTTTATCAAAGGGTGTTTCGGATTCATAAACGGCGCGGCTTCGTCCAGCGGAATATTGCCGGTGGGTGCGTCCACGTGATACATTGCCGAAAGAATCAATTGGAGCGGGCTACCTTTGGCGCCGATAACCAAATCA
>CALMIT010000165.1 GCA_937864255.1 uncultured Saprospiraceae bacterium | reverse complement strand
TTGCTTTCTGCGAAACCGGAAAACGAAACCGAGTCTTTTATTTATGACGGATATAAAATTGCCGCTTTCCCGGATGCCGTTGACCGGCAAACGCCTTTCATCGGTTATATGCCCGGGCAGTTGACCTGGTTTTTTGGAGAACGTCTGGAAAAATTAGGCGTGACCATCGTCAATTCAAAAGCGGGCAAGACTTGTTTCGCTGACAGGAAATTGATAACGGGAGCAAGTCCGAAAGCAGCGAATGATTTTGGAAAATTGTGCGCAACCAAACTATTGGAACACCTCAGCGGGCAAATCTCCTGATTGCATTAAAATTTTGTGCTAATCGCCGCGCGCTAAGAGGCAGTTTTCTTACTTTTTAAATAGATAAAAACAAACTCTGATTTTTAAAAATGGACAATTCTGAAAAAAGCAATCAACGCATCGCAAAAATGACATTCGCGTCGGTCTATCCGCATTACGTCAAAAAAGTGGAGAGCAAGGGCAGAACGAAAGAAGAATTGCACCAGGTCATTGAGTGGCTGACTGGCTTCGATGACGAGAAGCTCCGGGAGCTAATCGAAGAAAAAGTGACGTTCGGGACATTTTTCCAACGAGCAAAACTAAATCCCAATGCCCATCATATCACCGGCTTAATCTGCGGCTACCGCGTGGAAGCAATCGAAAATCCGCTGACACAACGCGCAAGGTATCTGGACAAATTGGTAGACGAATTGGCAAAAGGTAAAAAGATGGAAAAGATTTTGAGGGGGTAAAGTGAGAGCTTGTGGGGTGGTCAGGAGCGGGAGTGATTGGGTTTGGAGGATTTTCTTTTTTAAGCGTGTTTGCATTATTTTTGCCATATGCTGATAATCAGATTAGAACAATGTATAAAATTGGATGTTCGCGGTAATTATAGAATGACAATGCTTCATTAAAGAAGGGTAAAATGGATGACATTTTTAATTATATTTGAAGATGAATTTTAAAGAAAGAAATGATTATAAGTCTGATTTCAAAAAGGAGCTTGACAATTTTGCAGATAAGCTTGAAAAATATGTTTCTACAGATAATGGCGACTGGACTGTAAAAGGTTTTATTGACGTTTACAAAAACATCTATACGATTTCTTCTGACACCAAAATCGTTTCAAAAATCCTTGAAATACACATCTTCCCGCAAATCTTACAGTTTGCAGACAGCATCGGTTACAAAATTATTCTTGCCGAAAAACAAAACTGGTATCCTGATCTGACTTTCGTTAGAAAGGATAATGAACAAGTAAAATTTGCCCTTGATATAAAAACCACGTTTAGACGAAACGATAAAACGGCAGGTTTTACACTTGGCAGCCACGGGGGCTATTTCAAAGAGAGAGATAAGGATAAGAATATTCAGTTTCCTTACAATCAATACATTGGTCATTATTGCTTAGGTGTTATTTACACCCGGACAGATGTTTCAGGCGACCTTGCCGAAACAGAGATTTATCAAGTTCAAGAACTTCAAGAAGAATATGAAACGCCAAACAAAAAAGTTGGTGAGCGTTCAGTTACGACAGTTAAGAACTTAAAATCTATTACTTCGGTAATCAAGGACTTTGATTTTTTCGCGGCAGAGAAATGGAAAATAGCAAGCGACAAGCAAGGTTCGGGAAACACTGCAAACATTGGTTCTATCTTCGACATTGAAGATCTGAAAAATGAAAATGGAATTTTCAGCAAGTTAGGCGAAGAATGGTTTGACGAATATTGGATAAATCACGGTTCGGCAACGATGGTAAAGAATGGAAAGCCGACTAAAATTACCACACTTAAAGACTTTTTAGAATTCAAAGGTAGGACTGACCTTTGGGATAAAATCGTTTTTAAAACCTCTATCAAGAAAACTAAATGAGAGTGATAGTACCACCTATAAAAAGTCAAGGTATAAAAACCAAATTAGTTCCTTGGATTATGGAACTTGCCCCAAAAGTTTCGGGTAAGTGGATAGAGCCATTTCTTGGAACTGGCGTAGTTGCTTTTAATTCAGGTTATAAACAAGCAATTCTTAATGACACCAATCCGCACATCATCAATTTTTATAAAGGCTTACAGGATAAAACCATATCAGCCCCTTTAATTAGGAAATATCTTGAAAGGGAAGGCAAGTTATTGAGCAAAGCAGAAAACGGTGGTTACGACCATTATTTGAAGGTACGGACACGTTTTAATAGCGGAGAATTTTCACCTTACGACTTTATTTTCCTTTCAAGAGCAGGATTTAATGGAATGATGCGATTTGGTAGTAAAGGTAATTGGAACATTCCCTTTTGTAAAAAACCTGGCCGCTTTGCACAAGCATACATTACTAAAATCACAAATCAAGTCGCAAAAGTTTCGCAAGTCATTCAGTCAGAACCCAAATGGACTTTTTACAATAAATCGTTTGCAGACATCATTCCTCTCGCAAAAGAAAATGATATAATTTACTGCGACCCACCATACTATGGCAGACACGTTGACTATTACAATGGTTGGACAGAACAAGACGAAGAACTTTTATTCAATTTGCTTTCCAAAACAAAGGCAAAATTTATTCTTTCAACTTGGCATCACAACGACTGGAGAGAAAACGAAATGGTAAATAAATTTTGGAGCAAGTTTAATATTGTAACCAAAGATCATTTTTACCATAACGGTGGTAATATTGAGAACAGACGAACTGTAGTTGAAGCATTAGTTTGCAATTTCGACACGGACAACTTTAAAATGCATAATCACGGACTGAAAGTGCAAACCCAACCTAAACAATTAGCAATACACTGGGATGAATGAAAAAAACTAACGCTAATCAGTTGCCGCAATAGTTTCCTAATTAATAATGAATTAGCTGCGACAAACCAAGGCTTTTATTTCAAAAAAGGACTCACTAAAACCACTCCACATTCGTCAATCAAGACTCCCCACTCCCTCTACGTTTTTCTCTTCTTTTTCTTCGCTGCCGGGAAGAGTACGTTATTTAGGATCAGGCGATACCCGGGCGAGGTCGGGTGCAGGTTGAGGTCGGTTTCCGGATCATTGACGAAGTGGCGGTAATCTTCCGGGTCGTGACCGCCGTACCAGGTCCAGAAACCTTCGCCGTAGGTGCCGTGTATGTAGCGCGCCTCGTTTGCCGGGCGGTTGTCGCCCAAAATCAGCACGTTGGGTTTGATATAATCTTTCACGAAAGCGGTGGACTGCCCCATGAAGCCTTTCACGGTTTTTGTCTGGCACTGCGTCAGCATGGACGGCACCGGGTCCCATTTTGCCGAAAAATCGAAGAGCGTAAAATAGTCGTTTTGCGGGTTGACATTACGACCGCGATTGTTGTCAATCGTCGAGTGTTCGTACTCGAGCGGGTTGCGTATCAATTGAAAATTCTGAAAAGCAAAGGTTTTTGAAAAATCAAGTTTTTCCTGCGCGTTTGGGTCAACAGGGTCGCCGTCGTACATCTCGGCGCAAACGTCCACGCCGTCCGCCGCCAGGGCGATGTCATAGGTGTCCGTCGCAGAACACATGGCGAACATGAATCCGCCGCCCGCCACGTATTCTTTTATCTTTTTGGCGACAGCTAGTTTGAGCTGCGATACCTTGGCAAATCCGAGGGCTTTCGCGTCCGATTCGGCGCGGCGCACCTGTTCTTTGTACCAGGGCGTGTTGCTGTAGCTCCTGTAAAACCGCCCGTACT
>CALMIT010000164.1 GCA_937864255.1 uncultured Saprospiraceae bacterium | reverse complement strand
GGCGTGATCAACGGCAGCGATTCGGGTTTGACGCCGGAAGTTTGCCAAAAAGGTTTTTACCATTTGTTTGTCAGCGACACTTTGAGCGGGGCGCATTGTTCGGTTGACGTATTTGTGCCGCAGGCTCTGGATACCAGTCTGATTGTAGATTTTTCGGTTCAAAATTTAGTCTGCGAGGGCGATTCGGTTACAATTGCGTTGAATGGCGCAGCGCCCGCGGGTGCTGATTTGCATTGGAATTTGGCGGGTTTTCCTGCCGGATTTTTGAGCGGAGACGGACCGTTTACGGTAGCTTTCAATACGCCCGGCACTTATCCCATCAGCCTTCAGGCAGAAAAAAGCGGTTGTTTTTCCGATTTAAAAACCGACACCATCGTGGTGGATGAAAAACTGGATGCCCCGGTGATCAGCTGCACGACCACGCTCAATTCAATACTTTTCGACTGGCAGGACATCGGCGGCGCGAATGAATATGTGGTCAGTTTGAACGGCGTTCCTCAACCTGCCCAGACTTCTTCACAGTTTTTAGTGCTGAATCTTCAACCCGGCGATGCGGCAGTCATTATTGTGCAGGCAAACGGACAGACATTTTGTGGTCCTTCGATGGCGACGCAAACTTGCAGCGCACAAAATTGTCCGCCTTTGAATATTCATTTCCCTTATTCTGATTTTTGTGAAAATGACGCGCCGGTAGCTTTGAATTTTCCTCAAATTCCCGCCAATCCCTGCGCCTGGTCGGGCAGGGGCGTGAGCGGTTGCCAGTTTAATCCTTCGCTGGCAGGCTTGGGGCGGAGTTTTATCAAATACGATTTTACGAGTATGGGCTGCCGGTTTGTGGATTCATTTTCGGTTTATGTGGAACCGGCGCCAATCTTTTCAGCTACTTTGCAGCCGTCACTTTGGTCGCCCGGCGGTCGCGGTTCGATTGACTTGACTGTACAAACGCCGTTTTCGGAAATTATCTGGAGAAAGGGCGACGGCTCGTTTTTTAGCAACCGGGAAGACCTGACGAACGTACAGCCCGGTGAATATTGCGCCACCGTAGTCGGCGACAACGGCTGCGAAAACACGGAATGTTACACGCTGTTGAGCGGCATTTATCGCGTGCCGCAATTTACATACATCTGCCAGGGGCAGTCTGCCATGCTCAGGGTACGGCCTGCGTCGGGCGCTAATTTTTCCTGGTCGCCCGCAGTGGGTTTAAGTTGCACCGACTGTCCGAATCCCACGGCTTCTCCGAATTTTACAACCAGATATACCGTGACGGCGACTTTGCCCGACGGGCAACAATCCAGCACCGAGGTGTGGGTGATTGTGTTCATTCCGCCGTTTTGCGGGAATTTGCTTTCGCAAAATCTGGCGGTTGATGAGGATTTGGATAAAGGGAATATTTTTGAAAACACCTTATTAAAATCCGGCGCTCCGCTTTTTGATTCAGAAATTATGATTTTTCCGAATCCTACCGGCGGGCAGATTTTTGTGGAAAGTACAGTGGAGTTTGAGCA
>CALMIT010000163.1 GCA_937864255.1 uncultured Saprospiraceae bacterium | reverse complement strand
CGGGCGATCCTTTTGAGGGCGATTATTGCGGCAAAATAGAAGTGACGCGTGTGACCGGCGTGGATTGGCACATCGAATTTCAACAATTGGACATGACTGTGCAGGCCGGCAAATCTTACAAGGTCAAATTTGCGATGAAAGCCAGCGACGATTTTGAAGTGTATGTTTACGCCATGCGCCACAATAATCCCTGGACCTGGTACAACGGCACTTCGGCTTTTGTCGGCGCCGATTGGCGGGAGTTTGAATTTACTTTTAGCGCGCCGGAAGACAATGACGGACAGGTGCGGCTCGCTTTTAATTTCAACAACAACATCGGCGATTTTTGGATAGACAATGTCAGTTTTGAAGACGCGCAGGTGACCGGACTGGGGGCAGGCGAGTCGCTCGTCGCCGGCAATATCCGGCGCATCGGTTTTTGGGAAAAGACAGAGTATTCGGGGCAGCGTGTGGCAGATATGGCGGCATTTTATCTCGGTATCCAAAAAGATTTTTACGATGAAATGTATGCTTTTTTGAAAAATGAACTTGGCGTCAAAGTCCCCGTCACGGGTACGAATGCGCTGACGGGTCCGGGCGATGTGTACAGTATGCAAAACCTTGATTACGTGGATGATCACAATTATTGGGATCATCCCTGGTTTCCGAACGGCTGGTCGCTCTCCGACTGGTACATTGAAAATATTTCCATGTTGAAAGCTTGGAATCTGGGTACAATTTCCGGGCAGTTTAGCGGACTCGCCGTGAAAAATAAACCGTACACCATCAGCGAGTATCGCCATCCTTTTCCCAACAGATATGAGGCTGAGATGATGCCGGTTTTGACGGCTTACGCTTCTTTTCACAATGCCGACGGACTGATGTTTTTTGAATACAACGACGCGCACGACAACTGGGAAGAAGACAGGGTGAACGGTTTTTTTGGTATTCACCGCAACACGGTGCAGATGGCGCTTTCGCCGCTTTACAGCTATGCTTTTCGCCACAGGCTGATCAGCAATGCACAGCGCGAAACGGTCATTGATTACTCGCCGGCTTCTGTTTTTGATTTGGCAAAAATTGACAACTACGGGCGCTGGTCAAAATTTGTGCCTTATGGTAATCGCCGCGCGCTCCGCCACGCCCTCAAAATCGGAACTTTTGACGCACAGACCGATCCTGATTTTGATAACCTGCCCGATGCGCCGGCAAACGAGGACGTAGCGACTACCAATGATGAGACAGAAATTCAAACCGAACGCGGGATTTTGAAAACCGTCGCACCCCGGTTTATTTCTGTCGTCGGTTTTATCAATCAGTCGCTAACCACGCAGGCGGGTGATTTGGAAATTGCCGGCGCGAGTG
>CALMIT010000162.1 GCA_937864255.1 uncultured Saprospiraceae bacterium | reverse complement strand
ATGGGCGTGCCCAACTGATGCGCGGTTTCTTTCGCCATACCCACCCACACGCGGTTTTGCTCGGCGCGGCGCGCGGAGGAAAAAGCAAAATAACCCACCATGATAAAAATGCTGATAAGCGCCAGTTGAAAAATGGGAAAAATTTCGAGCAGGCGCAGCAATTCTGACTTTTTATAATACACTTTGACGCCTTCGGCAGCTTCGATGGGCTCGATGCCGGAAGCCTTCAGTTTTTCCAGTTCCTTTTTTAAAAACGTTTTACTGGTATCTTTTTCCGGTCCGAAATTGATAGCGTCGTCTATGCCGCCGCGGTCGTTGACCAGGATGATGGGGATGGTCGTGTTGGTTTGCTGGATTTGCAGGTGCAGCGTGAGGTCGTAGTCGAGCGGCAGTTCCGGGTCATTGATTTGCTCTATCGCCATTGCCCAGAGCGCTACTTTGTTGCGCTCTTCCTGCGAAAGTTTGCTGGTGAGGTATTGGGTGAACACCATCGAAATCGCCACGATGACCACGCCCGCTATTGCGAGATACCACTTCCACCGCGATTTTTTGGCGTATAATTCCATTTTTGAATGACGAATTACAATTGACGAGTGACGAATTATGATTGACGAGTAATGTGTGTTTATTTTATTTTGACTTTAGAAAATTTTCCACGCGCAAAACGGCATTTTGACGAATATTCATGTAAAACAAATTCATGTCGCCCGGGTGGTAATTTTTTGTCCAAATCAGCCAACTGCCGGGAAATTTGGGTTTGGTACACCACAAAATTCCGCCCTGCACCTGCGCGCCCACAAACGCCGGGTAAACCTGCTCAAAGTCGCGCAAAACAGCACCTTCGTTTGCGTCAAGCCCGGTCATTTCGCCATCATCCGTCCACGAAATCGGGTTGACGCAGGCAATGTCCTTGTCGGGAATTTTTTTACCCGGAACGTAGCCTTCTTTAAAAGTGCGCCAGCTACAAAAACAGCCCGTCTGCTCAGGCGTGCTACAAACGGGAATATTATTAAAAAATTTTTTAGGCACGGGCCAACCCGCCAGATAAGCCACAACGAGACGCTCGCCCAGCGGCTTTCCGTCAAAAAATTCCTGCAAAAGGTGCATGCCGTGCAAACTTCCCTGACTGTGGCAGGCCAGGATAATCGGCCGCCCCTGGTCGTAGTGCTCAAGATAATACTGAAAAGCATGGCGCACGTCTTCGTATGCAACTTCCAAAGCACGCTTTGCCGAAGCTTTTTGTTTTTTTTCAAAAAAAGCGTGCAAATGTGCCTGGCGGTAGCGCGGCGCAAACACCCTTCCCGCCGCATTGAAAATGGAAGCCTGGTAACGCACTGCGCGGAGGTCGGTTTTTTCATTCAGCTTCGCGTCGTCCAAAGAAGCATTCCAGGCATTTTTTTCGGCTTTGCCGGTGTACGTAGTCGGGTGGATGTAAAAAACATCCGCCTTTGCATCTTTTTGCAAATCTTTCAAATCGGCTATCGGCGTCAGATCCGCCACATCTTCCCGATCGGGCAGGGCAGACCAATTGGCGGGGTTTGCATAATCCGGCGTGGTCGGGATTTTTGTTTCCAAAAAAGCGCCTTTCGGGCGCGGCGCGCAACCGACCAAAAGCAATAAAACTAAACCCGAATAAAAAAATCTGACCGGCATATTTTACACTTTGAATATTAAAATCACTTTTAATTTCCGATAAATCCGATTTCCACGCCCTCCGGGTAAGCCACTTTGATGCCGTGCTCGTGAAAAGCTGCCTTGACGGACTGATGCACTTCAAACACTACCTGCCAGTAATTATCCGGCTCTACGTAGGGGCGCACCGCCATAACGACATTGTGGCTGTCAAATTTTAAAATACCAATTTCCGGCGCAGGGCGGGGCAGCACTTTACCGTTTGCCTCGACGACTTGCATCACGATGTCTCTTATTTTCGGAAAACTTTCTTCGTACGGCACGGCGATTTCTATTTCCACCCGGATGTGTCCTTTTTTGGAAAAATTGGTGACGATACCGTTGACGACCTGTCCGTTTGGTATGATCAAGGTCTTTTGGCCGGGCGTCACGATGATGGTATTGAAAATTTGAATGTCTTCCACTTTTCCGAATTTATCTTCCACTTCTATCCAGTCGCCCGCTTTGTAGGGTTTGAAAGTGACGACTAAAATACCAGCGGCAAAATTGCTCAGGCTGCCCTGCAAAGCCAGCCCGACCGCAAATCCGGCTGCCGCCAAAACGCCGATCAGCGAGGCTGTTTCGATGCCTATCATGCCGGCTACGACGAGAAGCAAAAATGTTTTTAGGACGATATCCACCAAAGACACCAGGAAAGAAATGATGCCGACGTTGAAATCGCTTTTTTCCAGGGCGATGCGCACCAGTATGCGAACGCGTTTTATCAGCCAAAAACCGATGACCAAAACCAAAAGAGCCAACAGGAATTTCGGGAGATATTCGAGCGACCAGCGGATGATCAGATCATAATATTTATCAAATTGCTCCATAAAAGGTTTTGAATTTTTAAACTTAAAAAAAACTCCCGAAGTCCGCAAAAGTAAAAGAAAACTATATTTTGCCGTTTTGAAAAAAAGAATTCAACTAATGATTTGGAGATTTGCCGGCTGGGTTTTGGCGCTGTTGTTGTGTGGTTTTACCGCCGCGCATGTGTGGAAAAGTTATCCGCAGCACTACTTTCGCCCGCCCGTACACGGGGCGATGTACCTCTCCGGCACTTTCGGCGAATTGCGCCCCAATCATTTTCACACGGGCATAGATGTAAAACCGGCGGGCGGAAAAACCGGGCAAGCTATCCTGGCAGCCGCGGAGGGTTATATCGAACGCATAAAAGTAGAAGCCGCCGGCTATGGAAAAGTGCTGTACATACGCCACCCGAACGGATATACCACCGTCTATGCGCATCTTCAGAATTTTACCCCGGAGGTAGAGGAGTACGTCAAAAAAGTGCAATATACCCGCCAGCAATTTTATGTAAACCTTCACCCGAAAAAACAGGAATTTCCGGTAAAAAAAGGGCAGGAAATTGGCAAACTCGGCAATTCGGGCAGTTCCTCCGGTCCTCATTTGCATTTTGAAATCAGGCAATCGGCAACCGGACTGCCTCTGAACCCGCTGTTGTTTGGACTGGATTTTAAAGACCCGCTGCCGCCGCAATTGCACCAGCTAAAAGTGTACGCCCTGAACGACAAACTGGAAACTACCGATTCCAGAGTTTATGCCATCGAAAAAAAAGACCGCGCATTTTCCATCAAAGGCGATACCGTCGTGTTGGGCGCCTGGCGCGCGGGCTTTGCGCTGCGCACTTACGACCACATGCCGGGCGGAGCAAAACAAAACGGCATTTACAAACTTGAGCTGCTAAAAAACGATTCGCTACGGTACGATTTTGAGTTTGAAAAGCTGGAATTTGGCGAATCCCGCTACGCAAATGCCCACATGGATTACCAGGAGCGTATTTTAAAAAAAGGCAACTTTCACCGCTGTTTTACTTTGCCGGGCAATCGTTTGTCTTTTTACAAAAAGAATGAAGAAGGCGGCGTGGTGGCGTTGTTTAAAGATAAAGCGACCAAAATTACGCTCCATGTCAAAGACGTGTCGGGCAATGTTTCTTCGCTGACTTTCTGGATAAAGCGGGGAGAAATTTCTGCTCTCCCCTCGCCGGTTTTCAATTATAAACTACCCTGGAATCAGGAAAATATTATCAGCAACGAAGACGTCGAACTGACTTTTCCGAAAGGCACATTTTATGAAGATTGTTACCTGCGATTTCAAAAAACAAACGACAATTCTGCCAATTATCTCTCCCCCGTCCACCGTATCCACGATTACAAAACGCCGGTGCATCTTTATTACAAAATCGCCCTGACGCCGTCTGCTCCCCTACCCGAAAATCTGAAAACCAAAGCCTTCATCGCTTTTTGCAACAGGAATAGTAAAATCCAGAATTGCGGCGGTTTTTGGAAAGGTGAAAAATTGATTGCGGAGGTGCGCAGTCTGGGCGATTACAGCATTATGCTCGACACCGTAGCGCCCCTCATTCTGCCCAAATTATTTTCAAAAAATATGCAGCAGTCCGAAAAAATGACTTTTAAAATCACGGACAACTTCCCGCCTTCGGGCAAAGCAAAAGATTTGCGCTACCGCGCCACGGTAGATGAAAAATGGATTTTGATGGAATACGACGCCAAAAACGACTTGCTGATTCATCGCTTCGACGGGCGCATTTCGACGGGCGAACATAAATTGCGCCTCGAAGTGACCGACGACCGCGGCAACAAAGCGGTGTTTGAAGATACTTTTACGCGATGACGCAGCGACTCAAAAATCGCAGAGATGCCAGTTGTGGCGCAGCCATTTTTCCTGCTCTTTGTAGTCGGGCATGATGTCGGACACGACTTTCCAAAACCGCTCCGAGTGATTCGGCTCCACCAAGTGCGCCAGTTCGTGAATGATGACGTAATCCACCACCGCTTCGGGAGCGAAGAGGAGGCGGGTGGATAAATTGATATTCCCCGCGGGCGAGCAGCCTCCCCCATTACTATGGTTATATTTCCAACTTA
>CALMIT010000161.1 GCA_937864255.1 uncultured Saprospiraceae bacterium | reverse complement strand
GTCGCCGTGCAGATTGGTCACGCGCATACGTCCGAGGTTGTAACTTTTTTTCAACATTTCAGCCTGCGGGAAAATTGTCGGGTCGAGCATGTAACTGCCTGCACCGACGGTGGTACGTTCGTTAAGTCCCGAAAGCTCTTTTTCATCACCCTCGTTGGCAGTGATCAGATAATTCACGCCGCCGACGTTGTAATTGGCGACTGCATCGGGGATGAAATATGCTTTTATCGGCCAGTTTGCGATAAGAATTTCATTGTTGTTATCGCTCACATCGTAACCGTTGCCTACTGTATTGACGTCTTTCAAACCAAGCGGCCAAAGGTCGGCGATAGCCGATGTTTCGAGATTGATTTCAGCAACTGCATTATTTTCCTGGAGCGTCACCCATGCTTTTTTTGAATCGGCATCAATGGTGATGTACTCCGGTTCCAGGTCTTGTGAAAGTGTGGATGTGTTTTTCAATTTGCGTACGCCGGCGGCTATCAGCGCGGCTTCATTCGCATTGAAATCAGTAAATAAAAGCGTCGTGACGTCTGCCTGATCCAGGTTGTTAATGCCGCCGCTCAGGTCTATGATGCTGACTGAACCTTCCGGGTCAATCGTGTAAGCATCATTCGGCTCGCCTTCGTTTGCGGTAATCACTTTTGTATTGTCGGGCGTGAAAATGATCATATCGGGCAAAGCGCCGACCGTCACTTGCTTGAGGAAATTACCGTCCGTATCAAAAAATACAACAGAGCCGTTTGATTGCACGTCGGCGTTCGGGGAAGCTACGGCGACCAGTCCGTTTTTCACGGCCACGCTGGTCAATCCGCCATAAGGCGTCATATCAATAGAAGAAATATTGACCGGCAGTGCGGGGTTGCTAAAATCCACGATGTCAAGCACATTGGTGATGGCGCTGGTGGTAAAAAGGCGCTGTGTTCCCGCGTCATAAGCAACTACCTCGGTTGTGCTGTTATTTGCGCCGGATGGGTCGAAGCTGGTAACGTGAATCAATTCAACAGTTTTGGAGGGTTGCGCCGCCTGGCGGTCATTGTCGCGAATATAAATCGTGACTTGCGCATCACCACTGATCGTACAGCCATTTGCATCACTCAATTTTAAAACAAAATACTCCGCGTGTTGCTCTTCCAGCATGTCGTCGGTGACAGGAATGTTTACTATTTGAACCGAATTGCTCATGCCGGTAAAGTTGAGCACTTGTGTAGCCAGCGTAAAATCCGCATCGTCGGCAGTGCTGAAAGGTGCTCCCAACACTTCCAGCATAACGGAACAATTGGAAGGATTTTCCAAATTGAGTTGAAGTTCCAAAGTGCCGGCATTTTCTTCGATGACGATAAAATTTTCTTCAAATGAAATTTCGGTATTGTATAAAAAGCTAAACGTGAATGGGCAGGACATTTCCAAACCGCCCTGGCTTTCCAATCCACTTACGGTTAATGTATAATTTTCACCGCTCACAAAACCGGGATCGAAAGTCAATGTGATGGTATCCGTCGGCGAATTCAGACCAGTTTGTAGGGCGCTTTGCAAGCCGGCAATGCCTGTGTAATTGTCCAGATTTGCAGCACTAACAAGTTCCAGATCGGTGTTGAAAATGAGTTGGATGGTAGTATTGTTGACGACTGTTGCTTCCAGCACATTTGGTGGGCCGGGAAATGTCCAGGCGGGCCAAACCTGCGGTGCTGTACCTGCGCCGACAGCCACCCAATTTGCGGGGTCAAGTATCATGGCGCGCAGTGTTGCCGGATTGCCCGTTTGTGCGCCATTGTAAAAAGCATTTACACTATTTCCATTTGTGTTTCCGGGAGCGGTGCTGGTGTTCAAAGAAGTAAGTCCGTCTTGCAAACCCGCCGGAATCAGTGAAAGGCTGCCGCCACAATTGGTATTCGCCAATACCCAATTAATCGTTGTCAGGGCAGTGATGTAATCAGGCGCGGCCGCTGTCCCCGTATAAACGATAAATTGTTCGCCATTGGAACTGAGTCCGAAAGTCGAGCCGCTGATGGTACCGACGCTGGCATTTCTGGCATCGGGTTCGATGATGATGACCGATCCGGCCGGGATACAAGCATCTGCCGGAGAAATCCAGAGCAATCCGCCGGGACATTGCTGCTGTGCGTTGGTAGTTACTTTCGCGTCGGTAAAATTGATCAAAGTGCCGGGAAGTATATCCACAAAAGTCAAAAGCGCCACCTGGTCTTCCGTGCCTGTTGCATTGGTGCGGTAAGCCACCACAACGAGGTCGCCCGCCTCAAATTCAGTCTGCTGAGCGATGGTAGTGAACGTGATTGACTGTGTAGCCGTAATTGCATTATTGTTCAAATCTTCTATCGTATTTTCGAGTACTGCGAGGTAGTAAGTTTGGTTATTCAGTAAAGCAGCGTCGGGGATTACAGTAATCGTCTCGCCAC
>CALMIT010000160.1 GCA_937864255.1 uncultured Saprospiraceae bacterium | reverse complement strand
TTTTTCGGTTTGTTCCTCCACCCCTTTTGCCACGTCAATGACCACGATGACCGAGTCCACCGCGGTGAGCGTGCGGAAGGTGTCTTCGGCAAAATCTTTGTGACCGGGGGTGTCGAGTATGTTGATTTTCAGGTCTTTATATTCAAAAGCCATGACGGATGTGGCCACCGAAATACCCCGCTGTTTTTCGATTTCCATAAAATCCGAGACCGTCGTTTTTTTGATTTTGTTGGATTTCACCGCCCCCGCCACTTGTATGGCGCCGCCAAAAAGCAGCAATTTTTCCGTCAGGGTAGTTTTACCCGCGTCGGGGTGCGACACGATGCCGAAGGTGCGGCGTTTATTGATTTCCTGCGTCAGTTCTGCGCTCATCTTTTCGATAAAAATTTTTGAAAAAGTGCGCAAATGTAGGATTTTTTAAAAAGCGGTTGATATTCCAAAATTGTCGCCGCTGCTCAGACAATTATTCTCCGCCCGAAAACCGTCACAAATTTTTGGACGGCTTTTTGGGTTTGACTGCTTTTTTTCAATTTGCGGCGTGTACATTAAAAACCGAAAAAACTTCGTTTATCAGGCTCTAAATTCAGAAGATGAAAAAATTTGCACTACTCCTTGCCCTTTCATGTTTTTGGTTTTCAGGTGGCTTTTCGCAAAAAGATTTTTACAAAAATTATCAATTTACAAAAGCGGACACGCTGCGCGGCATGCTCCGGCCGGAGCGCACGGTTTACGACGTGACTTTTTACGATTTGAATTTGAAAATTGAGCCTGACCGGCATTTCGTGAGCGGCTACGTGGATATTTATTTCAAAGCGGTCAAAAGTTTTAAAACCCTGCAAATTGACCTTTTTGAAAATATGCACATTTCAAAAATAGAACACAAAGGTGGGGAAATGCGCTTTGACAGGCTGCACGCCGCTGTTTTTGTGGATTTATTGCCCGGATACAATCAGGGCGAAAGCGGCCGTTTCCGGATATATTATGAAGGCTATCCCACCACCGCCCAAAATCCGCCCTGGGACGGCGGTTTTGTCTGGAAAAAAGACTCGGCCGGAAAAGACTGGATAGGCGTTGCCTGCGAAGGTACGGGCGCGAGCCTGTGGTGGCCAAACAAAGACCACCTCAGCGACGAGCCGGACAGTATGGCTATCAACATCTCTGTGCCGGACGGATTGATGTGCGTGTCAAACGGCAATCTACGCGCCACTACGCCGGAAAGCGGCGGTTTTACAAACTGGCACTGGGTTGTGAGTTATCCGATCAACAATTACAACGTGTCGGTGAACATTGCCGATTACGCTCATTTTTCCGACGTGTGGGTAGCTTCCGACGGCGATTCGCTCGCCTGCGATTATTACGTTTTGAAAGAAAATCTGGAAATAGCAAAAATTCAGTTTGCCCAGGTGCAGGGTATGTTCGACTGTTATGAAAAGTATTTTGGAAAATACCCTTTTTGGCGCGACGGCTTTGCTATGGTCGAAACGCCTTACCTCGGCATGGAGCATCAAAGCGGCATCGCTTACGGAAACCAATACAAGCGCGGCTATCTCGGCGGCCGCATCCCGAAAGACATGAGCTGGGACTACATCATTATCCACGAAACCGGACACGAATGGTGGGGCAACAGCATCAGCAGCCGAGATCACGCCGAAATGTGGATACACGAGGCTTTCACGACTTACATGGAGGCGCTTTATGTGGAATGCACCATGAGCTATGCCGACGCCATGCGTTATCTGCGGTCACAGCGGCCGTTTATTGTAAATGCGGAGCCGATGCTGGGCGCGTTTGATGTCAATTTTGATCGCTGGCGCAGCAGCGATAATTATTACAAAGGCACGTGGTTTTTGAACACCTTGCGTCATGCCGTCGGGGACGACGTACTCTGGTTTGATATTTTAAAGTCTTTTTATGAGAAACACGCCTACCAAAATATCGTCACCGCCGACTTTTTGAATTATATGAATGACAAAACCGGGCGCGATTGGTCCAGGGTTTTTGAACAATATCTCACCTATCCGAAGATTCCGGTTTTGTTGTATAAACTTGAGGAAAAAAACGGAGGCGTTATTTTGAAATACAAATGGCAGGCAGATGTGGCGGGTTTTGATATGCCGGCTTTGGCCGGAAATGCGGAAGCCTACGAACGCATTTTCCCAACCGAAAAATGGCAGGAAAAACGATTTGAAAATGTGAAAAAGGAAGCATTTAAAATCGGCTCGGACGTCATGCTCATCGAAGCTATGCTGCGGGCAGAAGACTAACGCAGTTCGCCGGTTTCTTCGATTTTGAAAGTTATACTTTTCAATTCCGGCAACGGGCTTTGCCGCATAAACTGCTCCATGTGAAAATGGTAAGTTCCCTTTTCGGGAAAAAAGATTTTTTGCTGGATGGGAATGCGCAGATGGCAGTTTCCG
>CALMIT010000159.1 GCA_937864255.1 uncultured Saprospiraceae bacterium | reverse complement strand
CAGCGCCCCCTCGCCGCCCAAAGCAGCCGCCCGCACGTTTCCGAGCTTCACCGCCTCGTCTTTGACTTTCAATGCACCCCGCACATCGCGCAAATCCATATTGGTGTAAAGCACCCTGTCCAAATCTGCATTCACCGTCATGTCAATTTTTTCAGGCACGAGTATCGGCTCCGTTGCGGTAGTAGTAGTTGTCCCGGAGGCAGCCGGCTCGGCGGTCATAAATTCATTCAAATCCAGCAGATTGCCCGCCAGGTCAATATTCCCGAAAAGAGTTTCATTTTTAAAAACGTAGTTGAATGCGTTGTTGACCACGCCGGTGGCGCGCAGATCGCTCTTGCCGATTTTGGTTGAAAATTCATTGATATTCAGCTTGTTAGGCGTGAAACTACCTTTTGCAATCGTGTTGGTCAATTTGTAAGTATCGTAATTTATCATACCCACCTGTGCGTCCAGCGAAAAGTCAAAGCGATCAAAAACCTCGCCGCTCGCCTGCGGCTGTTCGGGCGCGACGGGCTGCGGTTCGGCGGCATTTTCCTCCGCCAGCCACTCGTTTGCATCAAACAAATCGGAACGCAGCGTGAGGTCGCCGCGCATGGTTTTATCTGTTGAAAAATACGCCAGCACATTGTCTATTGAGCCGCTTGCGCGCAGGTCGCTCTTGCCGAGTTTACCGTCAAAACTACTGATAGTCAGGTTTTTAGGCGTGAGGGTAGTTTTCAGTTCGTTGATTTTCACGGGCGGCATATCCACCGCATCGTAAAGCATATCTGAGATATTAAAAAAGCCGTTCGCCTGCACTTGTTCATACCTGCCGGCATCCACGTCCGACATTTTTGCTTTCAGCGTCATATCTGCCGAAACGATGCCGTTCATTGCCTCCGTGCCGGCTACCGGGAAGGCTTTCGCCAAATCGCCGAGATTGATGGTGCCTTTCATTTTCGCGTCCACGTCGGGGTCGCTCACGGGCGTTTTTAATTTAAAAAATCCTTCAAAAGGATTGCCGCCGATTTTGAGCGAAAAGCGCGACACATCCAATTTCATTTGGTTAAAATCGCTCGACGGACTGTCCACATTAATGAGCGCAAAAATGGCAGAAATGCCGACCGGTAAATCAGGATATTTCACGTCGCCATTTTCAATTTTTGCGTTGAGTTTAAAAGCCGGCAGTTGCTCCTTTGCGCCATTATAAGTGCCCTTCACTTCGGCGTTCAGCGCGAAAGTGCCGGAAGCTTTCACATTTTCGTAGCCCTGCGTAAATGCGCCCGGCACCAGCGAGAGCAAGTCTTTAAAATTGTTGGAAGGCGCATTGAAAGTCAAATCCATGTCAATGTCTTCCTCTTTCAACTGCACCCAACCGTTGGTGATAATTTGCAGCGCATTGAGCAGCAGGTCGTTGTCTTTCAGGGTGAACTTCATATTTTTCATATCGGCATTCACTACTGCGTCCAGTTTTGTATTCACTTTATTGAGGTAAGTGATGCCATCAAAAGTCGTCGTCAGCGATTCGATGGAAGTTTTTGTATCGAGGTCGTAAACGTCGGCGGTCAAATTGCCCGAACCGCTATGGTTCAGATTTTTGGCTTCGGCGTACAAGTCCATGCTCCGGTCGTCGTACACCAGTGCGCCGTTTTTGATGCTGTAAGATTCCAGTTGAATCAAAAAGTCGGAAGGCTCCTCTTCTTTCGTGGGCGGCGAGGGTTTGGTAATGTCGTAATTCGCTTTTCCGTCTTTTAAAATGTGCACATTCACGACGGGTTTTTCGAGGTGCAAGCCTTTGATTTTCAAATTACTGCCGCCGATAACCGACCAAAAATCCAGCGCCAAGTCCAGCCGGTCGGTTTGCAAAAGCGGCACGCCTTCAAAAGCCTCCACGCCTTCTACTTTCAGGTTTTCAAGCCCGAAACTCAGTTTTGGAAAATGACGGAACAAAGAAATGTTCACGTCGGAAAAATCAACTTTTGCATTGACCGTTTCGTTCACCTGCTCTTTTACGGCGGCTATCAAATCATCTTTAAAAATTAGCGGAAGCGCCACCGCAGCAGCAATGAGCAATACTAAAAGGATCAGGATACTGAAAAATATTTTCTTTAGCATTTTCAAAGATTAAAACAGATTTGAAATGTGGAAATTCAGAAAACAGACGCGATTCAAACGACCGCCTAAAGGTAATTTGTACGGACTGATTTCTATTTTTTTAAAATTAAATCCAAAAAAATGAACCGGAAAAATGACGGAATGTTTGAGAAGCGCTGCTTTCTGAAGAATGTTTCAGACCTCCTGAAAAAAAATAGAGCTAAACCTTGTTTTTTTGAAAGGAATTGTATCTTTGCAGCCGCCAAATTTAATTTGGTAGTTAATTTGCGAATGATTCCGTAGCTCAGCCGGTAGAGCACTTGACTTTTAATCAAGGGGTCCTGGGTTCGAATCCCAGCGGAATCACAAAAAAAGCCTTCTGATTTTTCAGAGGGCTTTTTTGTTTTGTTTTTTTAAAACTTTTGTCAAAGCCCGCTGGTTTTTTATTCAAAAAATACGAAAGATGGAAGTCAGAAATTTTCAAACCGACGTAATTGAAAGAAGTTTTGAAAAGCCCGTCGTTGTTGACTTTTGGGCAGAATGGTGCGGGCCCTGCCGCATATTGGGTCCCGTCATCGAAGCCATGGCTGCCGAACAAAAAGATTCCTGGGAACTGGCAAAAGTGGACACCGAAACACATCAGGAAATTGCCCTGCAATACGGCATCAGAAGCATTCCGAATGTAAAAATGTTTGTGGACGGCGAGGTGGTGGCAGAATTTGCGGGCGCGCTGCCGCGTCACCAGATTCAGAAATGGCTGGACGAAAACCTGCCCAACGAAGAAAAAACCAGCCTGGAAACTTTGCTCAACAGTTTTTCGGACTACCCCGACGCCGAATTTATGAGCCGGATGCAGTTGTTTTTACTTGAAAATCCCGAAAACGAGGCTGCAAAAATGGCGCTGGCAAAACACCTCGTTTTTTCGGAACCTGCAAAAGCGAGAGAATTAATCACTCCCTTAAAAGTCGGTCATGCACAATTTGATGAAGCCGAAGATGTGCGCGTGCTGGCTGATTTTTTTGAAGCTGGTTTTGATGAGAAAACCGAAATCGCCGGCGCGATGAGAAAGTCAAAAGCGGCTTTTGAATTCAATGATCCGGAAGTCGGTATGCAGGAACTTATCCGGGCGGTTTCTATTGACAAAACTTTTCAAAACGACCTGCCCCGCAAAGCAGCCATCGCTTTTTTCCACCTCTGGGGCATGGCGCATCCGCTTACCAAAAAATTCCGCCGGCTTTTTGATATGACGCTTTATTGATGTGCTAATGTGCTGATTTGCTGATGGGACAATGTGGTAATGTGTATGTATGCTGCGTACTCCGCGCCTCTGCGAGAAATATGATGTGCTAATAAACTCAGGCATTTTTTTCCAATTCGACAAAATCCTGCCTGACCGGCAAAAAGCAGTCAATCACTTTACACTCCGTGATCGCGCGCGCAGAATGCGGCACATTGGACGGTATAAAAGCCGCCATGCCGGGGCGCATCATTTGTTTTTCACCGTCTATGTCAAATTCCAATTCGCCTTCGATCAGGTGCGTCCACTGTTCGTGAATATGCTGATGCACCGGCAAAACTGCTCCTTCGTCAATCGTAAAATAACCGAAGGTAGCCTGATCCGAGTGCGAAAGATAGCCGTTAATACCTTCCCAGATTTTGACTTTTTTGTTGGATGAAAATTGTACGAATGGCATGTCGGGTGATTTTTTGAAATTAATTTGAAAAAGATTGCATTGCTTTTTTCAGGCGCGCCACCGTCCGTTCCTTTCCCAACAATTCCATCATGTCAAAAACGGAAGGTCCCTGCATCGTGCCGGAAAGCGCGATGCGCAGGATCGGCATCACCTCGCCGGGCTTCAACTCATTTGCTTCCATAAAATGATGTACCAAAGCATCCAGCGAAACTGCGGCGAATCGCTCCAAATCTTGAATACCTTCGATGAGTTTTTCAAACTTGGGAGCGTTTTCGGGTTTCCATTTTTTGGTAATCATGCCCGCGTCATATTCAAAATCTTCTGTGAAAAAGTAGCTGCCTTTTCCCCAAAATTCGGGCAGGAGCGTCACGCGATCTTTCATCAAGCCGACGAATTTTTCCAAAAACTGCCGCTCTGCCTGCACGCCTTTTTCTGTCAAAATCGGTGCTACCAAATCTGTCAACCGTTCGTTTTCGGCGTTCATGATGTATTGATGGTTGTACCATTTTGCTTTTTCAAAATCAAAGCGGCTACCGCTGCGCCCGATTTTTTCGATGGTAAAAGCCTCCGCCAGTTCCTTAACGGAAAAAATTTCCTGCTCCGTGCCGGGATTCCAGCCAAAAAATGCCAGGAAATTCACCACAGCCTCCGGCAAAAATCCCGCCTCCCGGAAGCCGGTAAAAGAGTCCTCCGGCGTCGCGCCTTTCCACGAAAGCGGAAAAACGGGGATGCCGAGGCGCGTGCCGTCGCGTTTGCTCAATTTGCCGTTTCCGTCGGGTTTTAAAATGAGCGGCAGGTGCGCAAACTGCGGCATCTGCGCCTCCCAACCAAAGGCACGGTACAGCAGCACGTGATGCGCCGTGCTGGGCAGCCATTCTTCGCCGCGTATCACGTGGCTGATGCGCATCAACCGGTCGTCCACCACGTTGGCCAAATGATAGGTGGGCAGTCCGTCGCTTTTGAGCATCACTTTATCGTCCAACTCGCGGCTCTGAAACACCACCTCGCCGCGAATCAAATCCTGGATCACAATTGCCTCATTTTCAGGTACTTTCAGACGGATGACGTAGGGTGCGCCGGAGTCAATTCTTTGCCGCACTTCCGTTTCGGACAGTGTCAGGCTGTTTTTCAAAGTCAGTCGCGTGACCGCGTCGTATTTAAAATTTGGGTTGGCAGCGCGGGCAGCTTCGAGTTCTTCCGGCGTATCAAAAGCATAATACGCCTGCCCTTTTTCAATCAAAATCTGCGCGTGGCGCTCATAAATATCTTTGCGTTCCGACTGCCGGTACGGTCCGAAATTGCCACCAAAACCCTGTCCTTCGGCGGGCAGCAAGTTGACCCATTTCAGGGATTCGATGATGTACTCTTCAGCGCCCGGCACGTAGCGCGTTTGGTCGGTGTCTTCTATCCGAAGGATAAAAGTGCCGCCCGTTTTTTTGGCAAACAAATAATTATAAAGTGCCGTGCGAATGCCTCCGATGTGAAGCGCGCCGGTCGGGCTTGGCGCAAAACGAACCCTGATATTTTCCATAAAATAAAATTCTGCAATAAAAATCTAATTTTCTGCCGCCTGAAAACAACCAAAAAGCTGTTGCAATTATTTGAAAATCAGGCGATAAAAGGGTATTGATTTTTTTATAAAAAAATTCAAAAATTTGTCAACTTTTTGAAAACAATAGGCAGCGCAATTCGTTTGCCTTTCGTTACCAAATAAAATTTTTAAAAGAGAATATCAAATTGGCTCGTCCTCTTTTTTCTTCTCAGCTAGCAAACAAACGAGAACCCGCCTTTTAAATCAATTTTCCTCTAAAATGCCTTTTTATCGGGGCGCTAAGGTAGGTAAATTCTTTATTGACGGAATCCACTTGCGTCGTTTTGTGCGGTGCAAATAAAATTTTACAGGCTAAAAAAATATTTTCAAAAAACCTTAAAACCAAAAAAACATGACCGGACAAACGCTAAGAGAAAATCGAAAAATCGTAATCCTATTTTCCCATAACATATTCAAATTTTAAACCCGCTATGTACTTAGTAAAAACCCCGTATTTTATCCAAAACCTTTTTCCAAATTTCACCTGGAAAATTCCCACCCAGGAAAAAGTTATTTACCTGACTTTTGACGACGGACCAATTCCGTCAGTGACGCCCTGGGTGCTCGACCAACTGGAAAAGTATGATGCAAAAGCGACTTTTTTCTGTGTTGGCGACAATGTGCGCAAGTATCCCGATGTTTTCAAACAGGTGAAGCAAGCCGGTCATTCGGTGGGTAATCACACCTTCAACCACCTGAACGGCTGGGGTACCGAAAACATTCCTTACTTTCATAATGTGCGTCGCTGCGCGAATCTGGTGAAATCCGAGTTGTTCAGACCGCCTTACGGAAGGTTGTTGCCGAGCCAGGCGCAATTTTTACAGAGACATTACCGCGTGGTAATGTGGGACGTACTGAGCGGCGACTTTGACCCCAAAATTTCTGAAGAACAGTGCTTTATGAACGTGATCAACAATGCCGACAACGGCTCGATTGTGGTTTTTCACGACAGCCTTAAAGCGCAGGAAAAATTGGAATACGTGCTGCCGAAAGTGTTGAAATATTTTCACGAAGAAGGTTTCCGCTTTGAAAGTCTGGAAGCCGGCGCCGTAAAAGAAAATCACGCGCTGCTCCAAACAGCCTGATTCATTACCGAATCAAAAAGAAAAGCCTCTCCGGAATCCGATGGATTTTTGGAGAGGCTTTTCTTTTTTGAGAAATTGCCGCCGCATTTTTAAAAACAAGTGCCTACCTTTAACCTGTCTTTAAAAAAGCCTAACCGAATATGAATCGAATCATAACTCTGGATGAATTTATCCTCCGCCGCCAAAAAGATTTTCCATTTGCCTCCGGCGAACTGACCGCTTTGCTGCGCGACATCGGCGTTGCCGCCAAAATTGTAAATCGCGAAGTCAACAAAGCCGGATTGGTCAGTATTTTGGGCGTTGCCGACGCCGCCAATACCTCCGGCGACATTGTGCAAAAACTGGATTTGTACGCTAATGATAAATTGATTGATTGCCTCAAAAACAGCGGCGAATGCGCGGCTGTGGCTTCCGAAGAATTGGAAGATTTTATTCCTTTCCCGCCCATTGAGGGCAAGCATCCGAAATATGTGGTAGTTTTTGACCCGCTCGACGGCTCTTCCAACATTGACGTAAATGTGTCGGTGGGAACTATTTTTGGTATTTACCGCCGCAAAAGTCTGGAAACAGAATCCGCCGACATGCAGGATTTTTTCCAAAAAGGAAGCGAATTGGTGGCTGCCGGGTACGTGATTTACGGCACTTCGACCATACTTGTGTACACCACCGGCAACGGCGTAAACGGTTTTACGCTTGACCCGACCATCGGCGAGTTTTGTCTTTCGCACCGCGACATCCAGATTCCGAAACGCGGAAATTACTACTCGGTTAACCAGGGCTATTATTTAAAATTTGACCTTGAAATGCGCCGCTACATTGACCATTGCTCAGATTTGAATATGGGACTGCGCTACATCGGCTCGATGGTGAGCGACATTCACCGGATACTTTTCCAGGGCGGCATTTTCCTTTATCCGAACACGCGCAAATATCCGCAAGGCAAACTGCGCCTCGTGTACGAATGCAATCCGCTTTCGTTCGTGGTGGAAAATGCGGGGGGCAAGGCCATCACCTGCCAGCTTGAGCGCATTTTGGACATGGACGTGCAGCATCTGCATCAGCGCGCCACCATCGCCATCGGTTCGCCGGATATGGTGGATGAATTTAGAGAGTTTGTGGATCGCTACAGCGCCGTGCCTTCATTCTAATTTTGTAAACTTTTTTTGCCGAAAATTTTATTAATCGCCAACTATGGTGCGGATAATTTCATGCGATTCGAGTCATGTCGAAGATTTGCTTCGCATCGCAAAAGTCACTTTTACGGATACTTATGCTGCCAAAAATTCGGCGGAAGGTATGCGCGATTACCTCGCGCTGCATTTTACGCCGGCTGTTTTTGAGGCGCAGCTTTCCGATAAAAACAGCTTGTATTTTTTGGCTGCCGAGGGAGAAAATTATGTGGGTTATTTGAAGCTGAATTTCGCTGGCGCACAAACCGAAGCCGGTCATCCTGACAGCCTGGAGATAGAACGCATCTACGTTTTGAAAGAATTTCACGGAGCGGGCATGGGGCAATTATTGGTAGAAAAAGCGATCGAAGTTGCTCGCGAAAATGAGCTGAAATATTTGTGGCTCGGCGTGTGGACTGAAAATGAAAGAGCTATTCATTTTTACGAAAAAATGGGTTTTGAAAAAATCGGCACGCACATTTTCCATTTTGCCGGCGAGGCGCAGACGGATTATCTCATGGCTTTGTATTTGTGATCACCGCACCAGCAAAATCGAATTCAAATTGCCGCTGTTGTCGTACTCGCTGAGCGGGTTGCCGGGGTCGGTCATCCATTTTCCATCCACAATAAATTTGTAATAATACTTGCCGGAGGTCAGATCAAGCGAGGTTTTCCAGCCCGATTCCGTGCGCTCCATTTTCAGGTCGCGCTCGTTCCAGTCGTTGAAAGATCCCGCTAAAACAACTTTCTTCGCCCCGGTAAAACCCTTCAAATCAAAAGTAACCGGCTTTGTAATAAAAAGGATGGAATTGAAAGTGCCGTGTTCATTCATGACCTTTTTCGGATTCGCGGGATCGTGCATCCAATTGCCGTCCACGATGAATTTATACTCGTATTTCCCAACCGGCAATTGCAGGTTCATGCGCCAGCCGCCGTCCATTTTTTTCATTTTCAGCGCATCCACTTTCCAGCCGTTAAATTCGCCGGACAGGATGACCTTTTGTGCATTTTGATACCCTTTCAGAAAAAAATGCGCGTTGCCTACATCCACGGGTTGGCAATTATAAATGTCGAGATTATAAACCGTCGCCCAAATATCGTTGCTGATGATTTTTTCATCCAAGCGGCGACTTTCCGGGTCTGCCCAATAACGGCCGTTGATCAAAAATTTGAATTCCCATTTAAAAACGTCGTTGAAATCTTTCACCTTTTTGCGTAACTGAAAAGTGTACTGGCCTATCTTTTTCATCTTCCAATCTTTGCGCGACCAGCTATTAAAATCACCCGACACCACAACTTTGTTGATGTCAAAATCGGCGAAATCAAGGTCTTTCAAAGTGCCGTCCGCGGCCGCTTTTTGATACAGCCTGGCGTCGAATTCAAAAACCACCTCATCATTTTCGATGTAATATGCTTTGGACTCTTTTTGCGCAGAAAGCTGCAAAATCCCGGAAAGAAAAAACAAGCCGGACAGAAGCAGGTTTGCAAATATTTTATGCTTTTTCATGCTCATTTTTAAGGATTTACGGGTTTGAAAAAATACAATTTCCGGCGCGTATAGTTTATCAAAGTGCGCCTGGGGCGCAAAAATTCGTGACCTAAAACGCCGTCAATGTGCATTCCAAATATG
>CALMIT010000158.1 GCA_937864255.1 uncultured Saprospiraceae bacterium | reverse complement strand
CCCGGGCCGATGGCGGGTACGACTACCTGCCAATTGCACATGCGCCATTTTAAAAACGGCGACACCATTACCATCGAGCCTTACAGAGCCAAAGCTTTCCCGGTGATAAAAGATCTTGTGGTTGACCGCTCTTCTTTTGACAGGATCATACAAGCCGGCGGCTACATTTCCGTCAATACCGGTCAGGCTCCCGACGGCAACGCCATTCCGGTTGAAAAGGACGTGGCGCTGGAAGCTTTCGACGCGGCAGCCTGCATCGGTTGCGGCGCCTGCGTAGCAGCCTGCCCGAACGGCTCTGCGATGCTCTTTGTGTCTGCGAAAGTTTCTCACCTCGGCTTGCTGCCGCAAGGTCATGTGGAGCACTCGAAAAGAGCCATCAATATGGTAAAACAGATGGATTTGGAAGGTTTCGGAAACTGCTCGAACGTGACCGCCTGCGAGGCGGAATGTCCGAAAAGTATTAGCGTGGAAAATATCGCGCGGCTTAACCGAGAGTTTTTAGGCGCAGCTTTGGGTTCTGACAAACCCGTATAAAGTTTACATTTTTATAATTAAAAACTCGACGCGGCGATTGAGTTGCCGCCCATCCTCGGTGCTGTTAGTGGCAATTGGTTTGGTGCTTCCGTAGCCTTTATAGCGGGTGCGATGATTGGCGATGCCGTTTTCATTTAAAAATTCTACCACGGCTTTGGAGCGTTTTCGGGAGAGGTAAAGATTGTAGTTGCTTTCGCCCTGGGTGTCCGTGTGGCCGATAATTTCGATAATCATATCCGGGTTTTCGGACATTATTTGGAGCAATTTATTTAACTCCACATAGCTGCGCGGCAGCAATTCCCACTTGTCGGTATCGAAATAAATATTTTTCAAAGGAATGACCTTTCCTTCTTCTAGTTTGGCTTTGGTCAGGTCGTCCGGCTTGACGGGCACTTCGACGATCGGTTCTTCTTTTTTGACCAATACGTCGTCTATATAATAATAAGCAAAAGGCAATGTGTCGTCGCTGTTTTTCTTTACCAGCGTTTCTTTATCGGGATAAAAATTGCCGATTATCAAATGGTCGGCTTCGTTTTGGGCGATAAATCGCCCGGATATTCTAGCCCACTTGCTTTTGGGTGCGCGGACGATTTCTTCCGCTTTCATCACGGGCGTCATGGTGAGCAACTCATCGGTTTTTAGTTCTATCTTTTTTTCAGAAAAACAGACGCCGAGGTTATTGATTTCGAGGGAGCGCGGCAGGTGGTTTGTCCAAAATTCCACATAATAGCGTTGTCCCACCACCAGTGGCTCTTTGAGTTGTATTTGAATGTATTCCCTGCAATGCGGCTTGCCGTCTTCACAACCGAAGACTGTGATGCCGACCATCGAAGCGCCGGAGTGCGGTTTGAGTTTTCCGAATCCTTTTTCTTCCCAGTGCGCCGGTACTTTTACTTTTGGACCGAAGGCGTCAGGCGAAGCGGCGGTGGGCGACGACCAATATTTCATGACATTTGTAAAATGCTGGCCTTTATAAAACCAGCCGATAGGCGCATTGGCGTACTGTTCAAAACCGGAGTTAGGTACAATATTTTCCAGTTCTACTTCTGCGGAAGACTGACCGAGGCAGGGAAAAGCAACAACGAAACAAATAAAAAGCAACAACTGGCGTACTATCATACTTGGTTCAGAACTACTGACTTTAAAAATAGAAACGAAGTACTCTTCGAAAAAACATTTCTACCAACGTTTTTTCTTCTTAAGTAATGCAAAACCTCATTTCGTAACAATTTTAAAGAAAAATTATAGGTTCACAAACCTTACGATTTCTTTTTATCGTTAATTTTGCTCACTTTTTTAACTTAAAAAATTTCATCATGAAGAAAACATGGATGTTGATTGCTTCTGGTTTGTTTTTGGTGGTACTGATTTCCTCTTGCGGGGGCAGAAAGCCAAACTTACTTACCGAGGAGCAGGTAAATCAAAAAATCGATTCTCTGTACAATGCACAAGCACCCCAAATCAGCCAGGAAGCCGACCAGGCTTGCGAATTAAAATTGGAAAGTCTGGTAAGCCAAGCCGTTGACTCGATTATGACGGCCAACGCATCAGAAGTTCAGTAATCTTTTTGCTTTTTTAAACTTTAAAAATTGACAACAATGAAAAAATCATATTGGATAGTTCTTTCCGTTTCTCTGCTTGCTTTCGGTTTGTTTTCTGCTTTCAGTAACCAGGAAATGTTGCCCGAAGAAAAAGAGCAATACGACAGAATAGAAACCGCCGTAACCGCCAAATTGGATGAATTGAGAGCCATGAAAGATAAAGAGTGTATGGACCGCGCTATGGCTATCGCAGTTGTTCGCGCCGACTCTATCATGATGGCAGCCAAAAATGTAAAACCGGGTAAAAAGCCGACTACGACCAAAAAAGGCGGCACTACGCCTGCTAAACCGGAAGTATCTGCTACTACAAATCCAAAGTCAGACAAAATGCAAGGAAAGGATAATACACAAGAAAAGAAAGACAAAATACAAGGCGAAAGTCAGGAACAAAATACACAGAAGAAAAAAGATAAAATACGTGGAGGTGATGGTGGTGGCAAATAAGCCGCTCATTATTTCTTTAAAAACAAAAAAGGCGCTGAATTTCAGCGCCTTTTTTGTTTTTACAATCAAAATAAAAGAGTTTTTATTTTGACCATACAGAAGTACAATTATCAGTAGTAATCACAACACCACCAGCTTCTTCTGTTACTTTAAAGGTCCAGTTTATTTGTCCATTAGAGAATGTACCTGTTCCTTCTACAAAGTAACCATCACCATCAGGTTCTTGTCTCGCAATGGTAATAGTATCTCCACTTATTGTAGCCGAAACTGCATTCGTAAACAAGCCCCAGAAATTTGCGATAGAAACCTGTCCCTCAGAAGTTCCCGTTGAAGTAACTGTTATGTAAGTAGCCGTACCACTACTGCTGCAATTGTCAGATGCACTCCATGTACCAAGAAATTTAACTCTTTCGGATACACAATTTCCAGCAGCATCTTTTTCGTAACCGACATCACAAATACAATCGCCCTCGAAACAAGCAGAATGATCTCCACAAGTCACATCTTTGCAGGGATCATCGTCGCAAGAAGTGAGTGTCAAAGCTGTGGATAGCAATGCAAATGATAAAAACCAAAGAAAATTCCTTTTCATAAGTACACGATTTAAAGGGTTAAAAAATTTTGGTCAAATTTTGAGCCGCAAAAGTAGTTTGATTTTTACGTAAAACAAAGATTGGAAAAACTTCTGTATTTGTATATCCTTTAAACTTTTCTTAATCGGCGGGAGTTAGATTCCGTGTTTTGACGCGTATTTGTAAAATAGTTTCAGCGTCGTCGGAAAAATTGATTCCCCGCTTAGCCCAAAAACCCCTTTTGGAAAGCGCCGCCATTATTCTAATTTTGCGGCGTCGTTTTCCTCAAGCA
>CALMIT010000157.1 GCA_937864255.1 uncultured Saprospiraceae bacterium | reverse complement strand
GTGTTGCTGCTGGCGGCTGTCCCGGCTCCAAATGCGCGCCGCCAGGGCGCTGAGTTCTTTGTTGAGCGCCGTCTCCTCGCTATCCCACCAGCACCAGTAAAAAGAAGTATCGCCGCGGATTTCCCGCTCCACCACGTCAAACATCTGCCCTTCGTACTCAAATTCGCGGGCGTGTTCCCAGCGGAGTTTTGCCTGTGCCTCCGCTGCGGTGAATTTTAGCAAAATCAAATCTTCCCTGTCCAGCCCCGCCATGATGTGGCGCTTCACCTGTTTTTTGACCAAAATCCGCTGGTATTGAAGCCAGCCGAAAGTCAGAAAAGCGGGTGTCACAAAAACGAAAAGCAGCAATATGCAGGCAGTAGTATTCCTCAAGTTTTTGCATTTGGAAGGGTGAATTTCGCAAAAAATGAGCTATTTCAAGATAAATGAATGTCGCGCCTTATCTCCCTCTCCAAAATAAAAATCCCTCCTCGCGTGAAACTTTTCTCGGCGATTATCTTTTAAAAATGTGCGATACCTACCTACATTTGGCACGCTCTTGGAAAAACGGGTGAAGAATTTTTTTTAATTGTAAATCACTTTCTTTCAATGATAAAAATTACTCTGCCTGACGGCTCGGTCAGGGATTATGAAAAAGGAACGACGGCGCTGCAAATAGCGCAAAGCATCAGCGAAGGACTGGCGCGCAATGTTTTGTCTGCCAGCATAAACGGCGAAATATGGGACGCCACGCGCCCCATCAATACTGACGCCACTGTGCAACTGCTTACCTGGAACGACAAAGGAGGCAAAGCTACTTTCTGGCATTCGTCCGCGCACCTGATGGCGGAGGCGCTGGAGGCGCTTTATCCGGGCATCAAATTCGGTACCGGCCCGGCTATTGACACCGGTTTTTATTACGACGTTGACCCGGGCGAACACAAAATTTCTTCGGATGATTTTGGCAAAATCGAGCAGAAAATGCTGGAACTGGCGCGGCAAAAAAATACTTACCAACGCCAGGACATCAGCCGCGCGGACGCTTTGAAGTTTTTCGGCGAAAAGGGCGACGAGTATAAGATAGAACTTATCGAAAAACGCGGCGACGAAGCGCTCACACTTTATCAGCAGGGCAATTTTGTTGACCTCTGCCGCGGCCCGCACGTGCCCGACACCAGTTTTATCAAAGCCGTAAAACTGACCAATATCGCCGGCGCTTACTGGCAGGGCGACGAAAATCGCCAGCAAATGACCCGCATCTACGGTGTCTCTTTTCCAAAACAAAAAGAACTGGACGAGTACCTGCTCATGATCGAGGAGGCCAAACGCCGCGACCACCGCAAGCTGGGTGCGGAACTGGAGCTTTTCATGTTTTCTGAAAAAGCGGGCAACGGCTTGCCCATCTGGCTGCCGAAGGGTACGGCCCTGCGCCAGCGCCTCGAAGATTTTTTGAAAAAAGAACAGATAAAAAGAGGTTACACGCCGGTCATCACACCACACATCGGCAAAAAAGATTTGTACGTGACTTCCGGGCACTGGGACAAATACGGCGAGGATTCTTTTCAGCCTATCCACACGCCGCGCGAGGGCGAACTTTTTATGCTCAAACCGATGAACTGCCCGCACCACTGCGAGATTTTCGGACACCGCCCGCGCTCTTATAAAGAACTGCCGCTGCGCATCGCCGAATTTGGTACGGTGTATCGCTACGAGCAGAGCGGCGAATTGCACGGACTCACACGCGTGCGCGGTTTTACGCAGGACGACGCGCACCTTTTTTGTACGCCCGAACAGGTGAAAGGCGAGTTTTTAAACGCGCTGGAACTGACGCGGTTTGTTTTAAAAAAACTGGGTTTTGATAATTATACCGCCCAGATTTCCCTGCGCGATCCGGAAAACAAAACCAAATACATCGGCTCGGACGAGGACTGGCAAAAATCCGAACAGGCGATCATTGACGCGACCAAAGACGTGGGACTGGAAACGGTGACCGTGCTCGGCGAAGCTGCTTTTTACGGTCCGAAACTGGATTTTATGGTGAAAGATGCGCTGGGACGCAGCTGGCAGCTCGGCACTATCCAGGTGGATTACAATCTGCCCAAACGTTTTAATCTCGAATACATCGGCCCCGACAATCAGCCGCACCAGCCGGTGATGATTCACCGCGCGCCTTTCGGTTCTATGGAGCGCTTTATCGGCGTGTTGATCGAACACTGCGCGGGCAAGTTTCCGCTGTGGCTGGCGCCCGATCAGTTTGCGCTGCTGCCTATCAGCGACCGCTTTATGGATTATTGCAAAGAAGTGGAAGCGCAGTTGATGACCCAGGAT
>CALMIT010000156.1 GCA_937864255.1 uncultured Saprospiraceae bacterium | reverse complement strand
AAAAGTACTCGAAAGCCACAATCTTACGCTGGAAGCGCTTGGCTTGAAAGGCTGTACGCTGGTGTACAGAAAGCGCATAAAAGATATGCCGCTTTACCCGGGTGAAACCGACACGCCCGAGCAGATTGCCAAAGCAGAGACTATTCGTGAAAAAATACTGGAAAATGCGCGCGCCAAATATTTGTTCAACGTGCTGCCCATGAGTGTTCCGGTAGATAAAATTGTCGAAAACGATAATCTGGCAGGACTGGTTTTTCAAAAAACCGAATTTGAAAACGGGAGATGGGTCAATGTTGAAAACTCTGGTTTCGAGATTCGCGCGCCGCTGACGATTTCGTCTATCGGCAGCATTCCAGAGCCGGTAAGCGGCATCCCGTGGAAAGGAGAAATAATCAAACTGGAAGAAGATGGTTGTTGCCGGATAAAAGGTCATTCAAATGTTTTTGCTTTGGGCAATGCTGTTACCGGACGCGGCAATATTCTGGAATCTTTAAAACACGGAAGGGAAATTTCTCAAACCGTCGTACACGAGTACCTCACCGAACCTGAAGTTATTTTAGACGAACAGCTCCGTGGAAAAGAATCAGTCATACAGGAAAATGTAAAAGCGGTAGTGCAGCAAATTGCCCGGTTTGCTCCGCCGACTGATGAGCAGAAGAAACGTATTTTTGAGAAAGTAAACCACCTGCTGTCCAGAATTAAATATCCCGGCGATTATATGGAGTGGGTAAAGATGAACCTGCCGCCCCGTTATGAGCAAATCATGGGTTTACAGCACTGAACAATTCTTACTCCTTCTCATTCAATTTTGCCCATGTATCCTTCAATGTGACTGTTCGGTTGAATACCAAGTTTTCAGGCGTGGAATCTTTGTCCACACAGAAATAGCCCATTCTCAAAAATTGGAATTTGTCTCCCTCCCGCGCATTTTCCAAAAAAGGCTCGAGTCGGGCTTCTTTTACAATTTTCAATGAGTCGGGATTTAAAAACTCAATAAAATCGCGGTCTTCGTGTTGATCCGGCGCCGTATCAGTAAAAAGACGGTCGTAAAGTCTTACTTCCGCTTTTACGGAGTGTGCCGCCGACACCCAATGCAAAACTCCTTTTGCCTTCAGTCCCGAAGTATCGTTGCCGCTGCGACTGTCAGGAAAATAAGTACAATTTAGATGTGAAATATTCCCGCCCGCATCTTTTTCCACGCCATCGCAGCGGACGATGTAGGCGCCTTTCAGGCGTACCATAGCGCCCGGCGCAAGCCTGAAAAACTTACCCGGAGGATTTTCCATAAAATCTTCCTGCTCTATAAAAATTTCTTTGGAAAAAGGCATTTTGTGCGTACCCGAATTTTCCGCTTCCGGATTGTTTTCCAACTCTGTTTCTTCCACTTGCCCGTCGGGATAGTTGGTAATAATCACTTTCAAGGGATCAATTACAGCCATAGCGCGGGTCGTAATTTTATTCAAATCTTCGCGCACACAAAACTCCAAAAGGCTCAAATCCACGAGGTTTTCGCGCTTGGCGATGCCGATCCTTTTTGCCCATTCGCGAATTGCCGCCGCCGTGTAGCCTCTTCGGCGCATTGCCGAGATGGTTGGCATTCGCGGATCGTCCCAGCCTTTTACATGCCCCTCATTGACCAGTTTTAATAATTTTCTTTTTGAAACGATGGTATAGCTCAAATTTCTCCGGGCAAACTCATATTGCTTTGATGGAAAAATTCCAAGATTTTCAATGAGCCAGTCGTACAACTCGCGATGCGGAACAAACTCCAGTGTACAAACCGAGTGCGTTATTTTTTCAATACTGTCACACTGCCCGTGTGCCATATCGTACATCGGATAAATCACCCATTTGTCGCCCGAACGGTGGTGATGCGCGTACTTGATTCGGTAAAGCACCGGGTCGCGCATAATCATGTTGGATGACGACATATCTATTTTTGCCCGCAAAACTTTGCTGCCCTCCGAAAATTCACCTTTTCTCATCCGTTCAAACAAGTCAAGATTTTCATCCACGCTGCGATTTCTGTACGGACTCGGTTTGCCGGGCGAGGTAGGAGTGCCTTTGAGCGCTGCAATTTCTTCACTGGTCGAGTCGTCTACGTAAGCCAATCCTTTTTTTATCAGCGTGACGGCGTATTCATAAAGTTGCTCAAAGTAATCGGAGGCGTACAAAATGGCGTCAGGTTCAAAACCCATCCAACGCACGTCTGCTATGATGCTTTCTACGTATTCTGTTTCCTCGGTGACCGGGTTGGTGTCGTCAAATCGCAGATTGCATTTGCCCTTGTACTTGTTTGCCAGTCCG
>CALMIT010000155.1 GCA_937864255.1 uncultured Saprospiraceae bacterium | reverse complement strand
ACCCAGTACATCAATTTGCTGACGAGCGAGGCGCTGAGTTTGCCGACCGACTTGTGGGTGCCGAGCACCGAGCGCGTCAGACCGCAGCAATCCTGGCAGGCTGCCGTGGGCGTAGCCAAGACGATTTTTGACGATTACGAATTTTCTGTCGAGGCATATTACAAACAGATGGACGATGTGATTTCTTTCAAAGAAGGCGCGAGTTTTCTTTTCGGCTTGGAAAATGACTGGCAGGATAAAATCACGCAGGGCGAGGGCGAAGCATACGGGCTGGAACTGTTTTTACAAAAAAAATTCGGGCGAACGACCGGCTGGATTGGCTATACCCTGTCGTGGAACTGGCGTCAATTTGACCTCATCAACGGCGGCGAAGCCTACCCGTTTAAATACGACAGACGGCACGACCTTTCGCTGGTTTTCTCGCATGAATTCAGCGAAAAAATTCACTTTAACGCAGCCTGGGTTTATGGAACGGGCAACGCCGTTACGCTGCCGATTTATCGCTACAACCTGGGTTTCCCGGTAGGCGAGGGGCAATGGCAGAACTACGAAGAGGTGGAAAGCCTGGGTTCAAAAAATGCCTTTCGCATGACCGACTATCACCGGCTCGATCTGAGCGTGGAATTTATCAAGAAAAAAACCAATTGGGAGCGCAAATGGGTGATAAGTCTTTACAATGCGTACAGCCATAAAAATCCTTATTTCATTTACGCTACGCACGATTTTTTCGGCGGTGGCAAGAAGGTTTTCAAAGAGGTAGCCCTGCTGCCCATTTTACCTTCCGTTTCGTACCAGTTTAAATTTTAGTTTTTTAATTTATTAAAAATCAGCTTTTTATGAAAAATATAGTTGAAAAATACAATGCTGTTCCGGACAAAAAAGCCGGACTTTTCAGACCGATATTATTCATTTTACCTTTTATTTTTCTGCTCACTTCCTGCGAGGATTTTTTTGAAAGCACGGTGGAAATTGACATCCCCGAACACGAATCCAGGCTGACACTGACCAGCCGTTTTTCGCTGGAAGACACTTTGTTGTCCGTCCACCTTTCAAAAAGTCTGGGCATACTTTCCAACGAAAATTATCCGGTCATCACGGACGGAAAGGTAGAATTGTACGAAAACGGCAGCTTGCTCACCACCTTTGATTATGTGTCGCAAAACGGTTTTTACCAGGCGCTTCTCCCGCAAGGTACTTTGAAATCCGGCGCAACATACCGCCTGGAAGCGGCGGCCGGCGGACAGCAAATATACGCCGAACAAAAAATGCCTCAAAAACCGGAGTTGCTGAGCGCGACTTTTGAAAAGGAAGGTACGATAGATGAGTTTGGCGATCGCGCCGACGAGATAAAAATTGAATTGAAAGACAGATCCGGCGAGTCCAATTATTACATGGTCAGAGCTTACGAGGTGCTTGATTACAACGGTCAAACTTTGCTGAATGACCTGTCTCTTTATTCATTCGACCCGCTCTTGATTTATGGCTGGGATGATAATGGAAATTACCGCGAGCCTTTGCTTTTTTCGGATGCGGCTTTTGAAGGGCGGCAGTATGAAATGCAGCTTCACACCTACACATATGATGACGGAGCCACTTCGGAAGGGATTTTGATTCGCCTGTTCGAAATTACCCGCGAGCGGTATTTGTTTCTCAATACT
>CALMIT010000154.1 GCA_937864255.1 uncultured Saprospiraceae bacterium | reverse complement strand
TCTTCTTCGAGGTTCAAAACGATGGCTTCCACGCCGGTTTGAAATTGAACCAATTCACCTGCCTGTACGCTATTGAGTCCGTACACCCGTGCAATACCGTCGCCCACTTGCAGTACCGTACCTACTTCTTCCAAATCGGTAGCGGTCGTGAAGCCGGAGAGTTGCTGTTTGAGTATCGCACTTATTTCATCAGGTTTTACATCAACCATGGTTTAGAATATTTTAAAGTTTAGAATTATTAAAATGGGTATTTGGTTTTTCGGTGTTTGCCGGTGCTTAATTCGCCGCAATCTGCGACACGTAAAGATTGTCTTTAAATTCTTTTTTCAACAAATCGAGTTTGTGCACTACGCTATTGTCAAAAAGTTTGTCGTCGTATTCCAAAATGAAGCCGCCGATAAGCGCCGGATCCACTTTGGTAATAATTTCAATATTGTCGCTGGTAGAACTTGATTTGAGCAATTTTTGACGGATGGCGTCCAGGGCTTCTTTGCTCAATGGCTTGGCGGAAGTAACCGTCACGATCGTGATTTTTTTAATCACTTTGTATTGTTCCGAGTATTCGTGGGCGATTTCGGGCAGGTACATTTCGCGACCTTTTTGAATCAAAATTTTCAAAAAAGCCATCGTCAGTTCGTCGTATTTACCGTCGAAAAGCTTTTGAATGATCGCCCATTTTTTATCGCCTTTGATAATCGGGCTTTTCAAAAGAAGGTAGAAATCGCGCACTTTCGTCACTTCTTTAAATGAAGTAACATCCTCGGTGACCCTTTCCAGCTTATTCGTTTCCACTGCAAGGTCTATGAGTGATTTGGCGTATCTCGATGCTATTCTTGTTACTGACATAATTTCCTGGATATGGAAAAAAATGAAAACCGGGGACAGAGCATCGCTCCGCCGCGCGTTTCAATAAATTAATTCAATTTGGTATCGTCCACGAGTTTTTTCACGAAAGCTTCCTGCTCCGTGTCGCCTGCCAAATCTTTGCGCATGATTTTTTCGGCAATCTCGATAGCCATTCTGCCGGCCTGGTTTTTCAAATCCACGATGGCTGCCATTTTCTGGTTTTCGATCAATTCTTTCGCTTCGGCAACGATGCGTTTGGATTCGTCTTTTGCTTTTTCGCGCGCTTCGGCTACGATGGCGTCTTTTGCTTCTTTGGCTTCGCGCAAAATTTTCTGGCGCTCTTCCTGAGCCAGTTTCAGCAGCTCTTCATTTTCTGATTTGAGGTTTGCCATTTCCTCCCGCGCTTTTTTTGCCTGATCCAAAGAAGTCTGAATGTCTTCTTCGCGTTTTTTGAGCGCATTGGCGATGGGGCGGAAAGCAAATTTTCCAATCATCAACCAAAACAAACCGAAGATAACGGTGGACCAAAACAAGAGTCCGAAATCCGGCTTAATAGGTGAAAAGTCAAGTAAGAAAATCATATCTGTGTTGAATTTTTCTTTCTGAAATTTTTTAAGATGGGTCGAACGGCAGACCAACCGTCGCCGCCCGACCCGGCTTTGTTTGGCTCTTTTCTTACACGAAGAAAGAAAGCAGGATAGCGATCAACGCAGCACCCTCTACGAGAGCGGCCATCAAGATCATGTTGGCGCGGATATCACCCACAGCTTCTGGCTGACGAGCGATAGCTTCCATTGCCTTGGCGCCGATGTTACCGATACCAAGTCCGGCTCCGATTACTGCCAATCCGGCTCCGATTGCGGCTACTGTTCCGGTCATTTTTATAAAAATTTATGATGAAAAAAATAAAAATTCTAAACCTGAAAACGACTCACTTCCCATTCGTCACTCGTCACTCGTCATTCGTCATTCGACATTCATTATCCGTCATTCTCCTAATGCGCATCTTCATGATGGTGTTCCTCTGTGGCAGCGCCGATGTACGAAGCCGTCAAAATTGTAAACACAAATGCCTGTATAAATGCCACCAGCAATTCGATAGCCATCATGAAAAGCGTCAGCAAAATAGAACCGATGGAAGTGCCGTAAGCCGCTCCCACATTGGCTCCGTTTTGACCGAATATAAAAATCAGCCCGACGAAAATGACAATCACCATGTGTCCGGCGGTGATATTGCCGAAAAGTCGGAGCATCAAAGTCAATGGTTTGATAAACACGCCGATGATTTCCACGGGCGTCACGATAGTTTTCACCCAGCCCGGTATGCCCGGCATCGAAAAGATGTGCTGCCAGTAATGTTTGTTGCCGCTCAGGTTGACTACCAAAAAGGCAAAAACCGCCAACACCATTGTAAAAGAAAGATTGCCCGTGACGTTGGAGCCGCCGAAAAACGGCACCTGTCCGAACAAATTCAGCGCGAGAATGAAAAAGAAAAGCGACATCAGGAAGGGAAGATATTTTTCCCATTTCGGACCCAAAAAGGGTTTTGCCACTTCGTCTTGTATAAAAATGAAAATTGTTTCGATGAAAGATTGCAGCCCTTTCGGCGCCATGCCGTCGCGTTTTTGATAGGCTTTTGCAACCGACAAAAACACCCAGGTGAGCAGCAGGAATATGATCAGCATCGTGGTTACATTCTTGGTGATGGAAAAGTCGTAAAAAGAAGTGACGCCGCCGCCGAACAAGCCGCCGTCGGCCGTGCTTTTATTATCGCAAGCCCAGGTGCGGTCGCCGTAGCACACGTTCACTACGTCTTTCGTTTTGCCGTTGGCTTCATTTTTTTCCTGCTCCACAAAAAGTTTATGTTCGCCCAATTCTACCTCGCCCGCCGGAAATCCTTCCTCTTTCACCCGCCGGATTTGACCTTCAAAAAGCACGTAGCCGTTGTAAGCGTGCGTGCCGTTTCCGTGACCGTCGGGGTGAAATTTTGAAGAAGAGAAAAAGTCAAAACCTTTGCCCGGCACGTACACGATTACCGGAAGCGGAAATTGCCAGGGACCAATGCTGTAAACATTCTGATCGGAGATGTGGTGGAAAGCCGTAGCGCCGGGATTGAATTCCTGGTGTGCTTCATGGTGTCCGCAACCGCCGTGATCGGCTTCATGGTCGCCTTCCGTCTGATGCGTGTCAGCGGCGTGCTGATCGTGGGATTGCGATTCGGATTCTTGATGCTGGGAATGATCCTGCGCAAAGGCGGGTGAAGCGAGTACTGCGAAGCAAATGAATAACAAATATATCAGGCGCATCTATCGGCAAAATTTTATTTCAAAAAGGCTGCTTTTCAAAAAGCCGTGCAAATGTAGGAATTACATTCTTTTAAAAAAATCTTAAATGAGGATTTTTTCAGCCTTTTAAAATAGCCTGAAAGCCTGAAAAACAAAG
>CALMIT010000153.1 GCA_937864255.1 uncultured Saprospiraceae bacterium | reverse complement strand
GACGAGTTTTTCGAGTGACGAGTTTTTCGAGTGACGAGTTTTTCGAGTGACGAGTGTGGAATAATGGGTGTCGAATTTTGAAGAAAAAAATCAATCATTTCAACCTAAATCCTTATGCAACTTATTGCGCGCTGGTCGGAATCTTCTTCGTTTTTCTGGATACTTTGGATTGTTGAGCTTGCGGTCTGGCTGTGGTGGTTTACTTCCGATTTGAAAAACACGCACTTGCCGATGAATCCGACGGTCATTGCCGGAGGCATCTGGCTTTTTGTGGCGCTGGGCGCTTTTCTTTTCAATTACCGCCTTTTGGCTTTTATCATGGTCGGCATTTTGGCGCTGCCGCTCCTGCTCATGATTTTTTTCCTGTCCGTGGTTTTTATTGTCAATTGGATTTTCGGACCTATACGCTGGAATTAGGCGCTCTTTAAAAATTTTTAAAACTGCAAAAAATGACAACAGCCATCATCGGCGGAAAAACTACCGCCATCGGCTACGAAGACATGGGAAGGTCCGGCGACATCGTGCTGACCTGGGGCGACATCACGAGAAGATTCTGGTACGAATTCGGTACCGGCGTGCTGGTGTTCGTGAGCATACCCGACGAGGCAGGTTGGGAAAAAGCGACGGACATACCGCTGGCGCACCGCGAAGAAATATTACATTTCATGGGGCGGGCGATGGTGAACGACCGCGCGCCGGGCAGGAAATACAGCATCGAAGGCAGCTTCATCAACGTGCTCTGAATTTTTGCAAATGGACGCGCTTTACGACAAAATCGGTATCAATTACAATGAAACGCGGAAGGCGGACGCCTATCTCTGCGACCGGCTTTTCCAAAAACTGGCGCCCCGCCCGGCAGGCACTTACCTCGACATCGGCTGCGGCACGGGCAATTATGCCCACGAATTGCAAAAAAGAGGATTGAAAATAATAGGCATAGACCCTTCGCGGGAAATGCTCGATAAAGCAAAACAAAAAAATCCCCACATCTCCTGGCGATCCGGTCATGCGGAAAAAACGCTGCTCGACGCCGCTTCGGTGGACGGCATTACCGCTTTTTTGACTACGCACCAATGGTCGGATTTGCGGGCTGCTTTCGCAGAAATGGCGCGGGTGCTGAAACCCGGCGGCAGGATGGTGATTTTCACATCCACGCCCGTACAGATGCGGGGTTATTGGCTGAATCACTATTTTCCGAAAATGCTGGAAGACTCGATAAATCAAATGCCGGCGCTCGAAGTGGTGGAAGCAGCCATGCACAAAGCCGGCCTCGAAATCGCAGAAACGGAAAAATACTTCGTCCGCCCGGATTTGGAAGACGCTTTTCTTTATTGCGGAAAGCACCGCCCGCACTTGTATTTCAGACCCGAAATCAGGCGCGGTATTTCCACCTTTGCCGCCCTCGCCAACCGCGAGGAGGTGAGCAAAGGACTGGCAGATTTGGAAAAAGATATAAACAGCGGCGACATCGAAAAAATAATAGCCAAATATGAAAATGGCGACGGCGACTACCTCTTTGTGACCGCCGTGAAAAAAGATGCGGCGCGCTGATTTTTTTCAAAATTTCAATTTTAAAAAACCACCCGAAATATGGTAGCAGCCGCCCTGGAAAGACTCCGTTTTTTGTGCGATACAATACCGCCCCTGCTGTCGCAAATCAGCGCCGACGAATTTGCCGCAAAACCGCAACCCGCAAAATGGAGCAAAAAGGAAATCATCGGTCACCTCATAGATAGCGCGGCAAATAATCACCACCGCTTCGTGCGCGGGCAGTTTGAAGAAGCGCCGTTTATAAAATACAATCAGGACGAGTGGAATGCACACAGCCGCTACCACGACATGGACGGCGCGCAGGTGATAGCTTTTTGGGAGGCGTACAACCGGTTTTTGCTCGCACTCGCCGCCCGCATTCCCCCCGAAAAACTGCTCCGCGAAGTCAACACCGGCGGCGAAAAAAACCTGAGCATCGCCTTTCTGATTCACGACTACGTGCAACACCTGGAACACCACCTCCGGCAGGTGCTGGATTATTGAAAATTGGCTTTGAATTTTGGAGCGTGGGGTTTGGGTGTTATCTTCGTGGGGTAGTTGTAATAGTTGCTTTGATGAGATATTTCTTTTAGAGATTTATAAAGCACCCCGCACAATTAGGCTACAAGATTGTAGCCTAATTGTGCGGGGTGCAATAGTTCCATGCAAACACATAGTAGAAAATGATAAATAAAGCAATTGATTTAATTTCCAAATCAGATGGTAGCAAAAATAGAGTTGCTTTAAATCTGATTAAATATTTATTAGCGATAATTATTTCTGGAATTATATACACTCTGATTTTTGGAGAATTTCAAATTATTTCGATAGATAAATTTGAAGAAATTTTAGAATTCATTCAAAGTGGAAAACTTCTAAAGTCATTAATAATTTTTTTATTAGTATGGCATTTATTTTACACTTTTATTGATTGGTTTATTTCAAAGTACTCAGTTTTAGCAGCAAATATATTTGCACAATTCCCTAAATATTTGGAAACAGAAAAAGGGAAAAACCCGCCGAAGGTTCTTAGAAGAGTTTATAAAATGTTGTTTAATGCGCTTTTACAGATTTCCTTTTTGCGGTACGAAGAAAAAAATCTTATAACTGGCTATTCATTTCATAGGTTTTTGAAGATTGTTGAAGAAGTTAAAGAGGGAAAAGATGATATAGATATTGATTTCTTTCATCAGTGTTTTTTGGTCATAGTTCAACTATTACTATTACTTTGGTTTTTTGATATAAGAAATGGTTCAATTTCCATCGGGTTCAATGTAATAGTAACAATTGTCGGAATTGTTTCATTGATTGGACTGTGGTTTTTAATAAATTTAGGATACCTCCTAAAAATGTATTCAAAGCCGATATATGATTACATGATTGAGATGCAAAAGAAAAGCGAAAAAATTTTAGAAGAATTAGAACTTAAAAAAACTAAAGAAGCTGAAGAAGGAGTTAACTCTGTAAATTTAGAAGAAATCGAAATTAAGAAAGAAAAATTTGAAAATAAAAGTAAGGCCTCTGTCAAGTGAAGTTCAAACACCGCTCCACCTTTAAAACCGCCCGGTTATACGCTGATGCGACGAATTTTAAAGTCTTTGCAACAATTCTGATAATGCCCGCCCCGGTGTTGCGCCATTTTTGTCCCGCGTTTTTATTTGTTCACTTTTGAAATTTTCTCACCATGAAAATACTCCTGAAAATCCTCGGAATTATCGTTGCGGCGCTGGTGCTGATACTTGCTGCGGTAGCGGCATGGATCAATTTCTCTGCCCCGCCTACTTACGAAGTGCAAAACCTCGAAGTAAAAATTCCGACCGACAGCGTGGCGCTGGCAAACGGCAAAAAAATCGTCGAATCAATCTGCTCCTATTGCCACAAAAGCGACGACGGAACGCTGAATGGCAAACTCTTTTCTCCTGAAAGCGAAGGCTTGGGCGAACTTTGGGCTGCCAACATCACCAAGCACCCCGAAGCACTTGGTCGCTACAGCGACGGCGAAATCGCCTACCTGCTGCGCACTGGCGTGAAACGCGACGGCAAACTGGCCGGCCCTTTTATGATGTTTCCCAATTTATCTGACGACGACATGGGCGCTATCATCGCTTATCTGCGCTCGGACGCGCCTTTGGTGCAGGCTTCGGATGTGAAGCGCCAATCTCATTATTCATTTTTGGCAAAGGCACTTTTCAAGCTGGGCGCATTCAAACCGCTGCCTTACGAGCACAAGCCGTTCCCCAGTATTGACCCCGCCAATAAAGTAGCTTATGGCTATTATTTGACCAATGTCAGGTTCAAATGCTCCGAATGTCATTCCGCCAGTTTTGAAACTATTGACCCTTTAGTGCCTGAAAAATCGGCAGGATTCTGTGGCGGCGGCAATCCGATTGCGGACCATCACGGCGCTGTTGTCAAATCGGCGAACATCACGCCGCACCC
>CALMIT010000152.1 GCA_937864255.1 uncultured Saprospiraceae bacterium | reverse complement strand
TTCCGGTTTGATCAGGATGGAACTGTCGCCGCCGCATTGTGACGGCCCGCGGCTGCTGAATCCGGCTATCGGGTAGCTGGGCGAATTTCCATTGACGGCTCCGACTGTAAAACTGTTTACAATATTGGTGTTGATATTGTGTGGAGGCGTGATAGTTGCATCGTCGGGGCCTTCGTTGCCGGCTGAAAAAATCACTGCTACGCCCGCTGCTTCGAGCGCGTTCAGCACGTCCACATATTCGCCGTCGCATTCGTCGTTACGCACATCCGGGTCGTACCAGCTATTATTGATAGCATCCGGCATATCGTCCATTGTGTTTGGATCGCCGTCGGGGTCAAGAGCCCACTGAAAACTCGCGATATTATCTTCGGTACCCAAACCCGAGCAAAGAATATTGGCGCCCATCCACACAGCATCGTAAGCCACGCCGATGGTGTCAAAAGTGAGCCTGTCGAGACCGAGAACAGTACCAATGGTATGCGTACCGTGATTGTCACAATCGAAAGGAAGGGAAAGGGGTGAAACATAATTGAACCATGATTGCTCCTGCGGCGAATAAATACCCTGATAGCTGTTGCGAATTGCGGGGTGGCTTGGTTCAATGCCGGTGTCGGAGCCGAGCGCTTTCCTACCCGCGCCGGTATAGCCCATTTTCCAGAGTTCGGGAGCTTTGATGGCAGCGATGCCGGGCTCAATTCTGCCTGGCGCCGGAGGCGCATATTCGCAATTTTCTTCGGTATATTCCACCATGCGGAGGCGGGCGTTTTTATCAATTTTTGCAACGTCTTTGCGCCAGCTCAATTGAGCGATTACCTCCGCAGGCGCTTTGACAAAGACCATGTTGGCTATCCAGAAAGAGCGAATACTTTGCTTTTCTACTTTCGGATGTGTGGTTAAAAAATCAATTAATTCGAGTTGTGTGTTGTCCGCTTTTTCCTGTAAAGAAAGAATGACGGCTTTGCGGCGTTCGGACAGCGGCGCTTTGCGGTTGATCATTTGAGCGTCAAATTGCTCAACGTTTAGCCGGTCGGCCATCAAAATAGAGACATGATGCAATCCCTCCGGCTGGCTTTTCAATTCATCCAGCAGCCGGTTAGTCACCACTGCCGGATTATGATTTTGTGCTTGTAAGGAGAGTGCTGTAATAAACGCGATAAGAGAGTAGAGTAGCTTCATTTTTTTTTTCAATGTGGTTTTAAAATGATAATCGTGTAAAATCCCGGATGGGACAAACTGCTCAAAAATACTCTTACTAATTTTATTTTTTGTGGCAAATTGCCTAAAAAGGTAGCGGGCTTTACTTTTGGTTAAAAATTTCCTTTTATAAAAATGAAAAACTTCAAAACGATTCAAAAAGTAGAGATTACTGAACGCCAATGGGAAAAAGCGGAGAATTTTGCTCGGAAAGTGATCGAAACAGTCAATTACACCGACAGCCGGCAGACGAATAAAAACAAGATAATGTGGGATCATTTTGTCAGCAAAATCGGTGAAGAAGCAGTGAAAACGGTTTTTGAAAAAATGGGTTTGCAGGTGAAAGGTCCCGATTATGCGGTGTACGAAGGGCGCAACAAAAACTGGGACGACGATTTGTTTATTGACGACGTACCGCTGGCAGTCAAAACCCAAACCGCCAACTCTGCCCGAAAATTTGGACTTTCCTGGACTTTTCAGTGCGGCGCCCGCCGCTCCGATCCAATTCTAAAAAATCTGCTTTCCTGGGTTTGTTTTGTCGCATTTGACGAGGCTGAAAAATGTTGCAGCGTGTATCCTCCGCTTCAAATTAAAGATTTGCCGCTGAAAGACCCGGTACTCAAAAAGTTGATAGGCGAAAAAAAAGTAGTGTATGCCGACGACTTGAAAATATTGTAAAAGGCGCGGCGCACATGATTTACTACTTCATGCACACCACGCCTTTTTATAAAAACAGAAAAAAGCTTATCCTCTCCGGCGGGCTTTGGTGGTTGTTTTTTTGGTAGTCACCCTTCCGCGTTTTCCTTGTACGGTTGTTTTTGTCGTTGTCCGCTTACCCACGGTTTGTCCTTTCCGGTTTTTTACTACGGTAGTGGTGCGCGTGTGCACGACTTTGGAATGCGAGCGGCGAGGGGTATAAACTTTATGTGCCCTGACCACCCTGTGGGTTGTCACCATGTGATAATGCGGGCGAAAAGGAGCTACTCTTACCCTGAAAACGCCCCAGGGATGCGGCCGCCACGGCGACCACCAGGCAGGATACAGACGCCAGCGCCACGGCGACACCCAGGCTCGATAGCTGGGCGCATAAACAAAACGGACGCAAGGCCAACCCCACACGTTGACCACTACTCTGTCAAATTCATAATCGGCAGCCGGACCGCCGCCGCCTTTGGCACTTTTTGCGCCTTCTTCAAAAGGCTCCACGATGATTTGCTCGCCGTAGATATTTTCATCGCCGATGATTTGCAAAAGCGCATTTTCATCGCCCTGTTTTTCAATTTCTATCACCGCGATGTCTTGCGATTCGTCCTCGCTCACGGCTATCTGGAGTACGATGGCGTGTACCTCGTTGTCCATATTATCCACGACGCGGATGTAGTCAGTTTCCCCGTCTTCATTGAGGTCGAGGTTGTTTACGGAGTTACTTTCCGTATTGAGCAGTTTTTCAAAATC
>CALMIT010000151.1 GCA_937864255.1 uncultured Saprospiraceae bacterium | reverse complement strand
GATGCCTCGGCGCTTGTTTTGTGCGACTATGGTAATATTGAATTCGCTACGGTGGGCGACGATTGGGGCTATCGTTTTTCCCGGATTAAAAGAGTCAAGATTTTTAAAAGATCAGGATTTGACGAAGCGGATATATTTATTGATTACAACAAAAAATATGAGCGATTGAGCGGAGTGAAGGCGCAGGTTTTTGCGCCGAACGGCGAGGTTTATGAAATTGCGAAAGACGATTTGTTTGAGACCAACCTTTTTAAAGAATATTACCGCGTGTTGTTTGCCGCGCCAAACATACAGGAAGGTTCTGTGATCGAATACAAATATGAAATTACTTCCACCTCGCTTTTTTCTTTTGATGACTGGTATTTTCAGGGAAAAATACCCACGCGATGGAGCGAATACCGGCTGGAAATGCCCAAAATGATTGAGTTTGTCAAACAACTTTCCGGTTTTGAAAACCTCACCCTCGCCAATTGTGAAGAAAGCAGCAGATCGTATAATGGTCAAATGCACATAGTAAATTATTGCAGGTGGGTAGGCGAGGATTTGCCCGGGCTGACCGAAGAGCCTTACATCACGACGCTGGAAGATTATGCCCAGAGAATTGGTTTTCAAATGCAGGCTATCAACGTTCCCGGAAGGCCGGTCAGAGAAATAAAATCAACCTGGGAAAAAGTGTCCGCCGATTTGATGGTTGCCCCGAATTTTGGGATGCAATGTACGCGGAAAGGGAATTTTAATAAATTGTACGATGCCACCGCCCCGCTTGTGACCGGTGTTTCTGCCGAGGAAAAAATCAAAATTTTAAGCGATTATCTTTCCAAAAACATTGAAGAGCAGACACTTTTTTGGTCTATTTATGTACAAAAATCATTGGACGACGCTTTTGAGAAAAAATCTGCCCTTTCGAGCGAGCGCAACATGATGCTGGTGGCGCTGCTCAAGGAGCATGGATTGGATGCGCATCCCGCGCTGATAAGTACCCGCGACCACGGGCGTCCCGTTGTTAATTACCCTTTGATGGATCAATTCAATCACGTACTCGCGTATGCCAAGACTGGCGAGAAAGAATGGCTGCTGGACGTGGGCGATGCGGACAGCCCGGCCGAATTGCTCCAGACAAAAAGTCTCAACAAAGCTGCATTCGTAGTGGACAAAGACAAACCGCGGTGGGTTGAAATAAAACCGGCGCTTTCCGGCGGCAGATATTTTTTCAACCTGGAATTGGACGATGAGGGCGGTATAAAAGGAAATTTTGTTTACGAAGTCGAAGGCTACAGAGCATTGTACGAAAGGTGGAATTTTAAAAAAGATGAGAAAGGCAGTTTTTGGCAGGAACGTTTTGAGGGAAGATTTCCGGGCACGACGGTGGAAAAAGTGAAATTGGAAAACTTTGACGATAAATACTTGCCGGTGAAATCGGAATTTAATCTGAGGTTGCCCGAAGCCGCACAAATCAACGGCGACTATATTTACCTCCCGGCGATTTTATTTTCCAATTTTTCTGAAAATCCTTTTAAACTTCAATCCCGCAAATTTCCGGTAGAAATGCCCTATCCGCTCAAAGAGCAAATCGTTTACAATATTAAAATTCCGACAGGATATGCCGTGGAAGAATTGCCACAACCTGCCAGCCTGATCTTGCCCGAAAAGGGCGCGAAATTTCAATACCTGATCAGCGAAAAAGACGGAATGGTGCAAGTGGTTATGAAAATAAATGTTGACCAGCTTTATTATCAGCCCCAGGAATACGGCGCGCTGAAAAACTTTTTTGACATTATCGCACAAAAAAGCGGAGAGCAGGTGGTATTTAAAAAACTTTGATTTTTTTAATGAAAATTAATCCGCATGAATTTTAAGAATTGGTTACTATGTCCGGTACTTTTTTTATTCTGCTTTCGGCTCGCGGCGGGCGATCCGGCGAATTACAGCGTTCAGAACATTCCTCCGGAACTGTTTGAAAATGCAGAAGCAGTGATCCGTTTTTCCGCCCAGCAATTTGAAATGAATAGCCCCACCAATGCTTTTTATTCGCATAAAAAAGCGGTAACAGTGCTTTCTTCCGATTTCAAAAATAAAAGCCTCGAAATTCATTACGGTGGTAATGAATCAATAGAAAGCATCTCGGCGCGCATCTACGACGCGGATGGCAACAAAGTGAGGGAAATAAAAAAGAACGAAATCAAAGATTTCTCCGCGATCAGCGGTCACTCCGTTTATGAGGATGCGCGGGTGAAGTTTTTGGATTTTTCCTACGGCGTTTATCCTTACACTTTTGAATTTGAATACACCACCAAGCTCAAAAGTTATATGTGGATTCCTCCCTGGACAGCCCAGGAAGAAGAGACTTCAGTACAACATTCCGAGTATATTTTGAAGACAAAAGCGGGAATGGAATTCAATCAAAAGATTTTCAACTTTGAACCCGCCTACACATTTTCAAAAGACGAAACTTACAGCTATCACCATTTTACTGCCGAAAATCTGCCGGCTTTGGAAAAAGAACCTTTCAGCCCGCCGGCTTACCTGAGCTTGCCTGCCGCGAGTTTTTCACCCAAGCGCTTCGTGTTGTACGACGTGGCGGGCAGTTTTGAGAGCTGGGAGAGTTTTGGCAGTTTTTACAACACGCTGTGTGAAGGGCGCGACCGGTTGAGTGCGCCGATGGAAGCAGAAGTGAAAAAACTGGTTCAAAATGCCACATCCGATGAGGAAAAAATTGCTATCCTTTACAAATTTTTACAAAAAAACATGCGCTATGTGAGCGTGAACCTGGGCATCGGCGGCTGGCAACCTTTCGACGCGCAATATGTGGAAACCAACAAATACGGCGACTGTAAGGCTCTGACCAATTTTATGAAGTCTATTTTAAAAGCTGCGGGTATCGAATCATATCCGGTTTTGGTTTATGCGGGCAAAGAAAAAATAGATATGCCCGATGATTTTTTTATTTCTCAATTTAACCATGCGATTTTATACGTACCAGGTCCGGATCATTGGCTCGAATGCACCAGCATCAGCCATCCGCCCAATTATCTCGGCACCTTTACCGGCGACCGCGATGTGCTTGTAGTCACCGCAAACGGCGGTAAAAAAATGCACACGCCCGACTATTCCAAAACGCTCAACAGCATTACACGAAAAGCCGTTTTTAAAATATTGGATACCGGGGAGGCGGCCTTGACAGATCAGGCGCTCTACCGGGGTGAGCCGCACGACATCTGGC